>JBBRUN010000099.1:0-13134 GCA_038247765.1 Gemmatales bacterium
GTAACTGCGGGTGCCGGTGGAATTGAGTGTGCCGACAATCTTCTGCCCGACATCGGCGGATTTGCCGACGCCCGTCACCGCGATGCGGCCTGGGCAGGCCGCCATCGTCCGGATGACCGCCTCGAAACTCGCCCCGAGTCGCCCGGCCACGGCGCGCACGGCATCCGCCTCGGTGATCAGCACCGTGCGGGCGAACGCCAGCAGATCGAGTTTGGCCGATGTGGCCGCCGCAGTCATGATTCACCGCATTGGGAAATCGGCAGAGCGCACTTATATCGTGGCAATTAGCCGCGGCAACCGCAAGTGAGGAGGAGCGACGGGTGTAGCAACGATTCTTGGAGGCTTTGTCGGTCACGCTGTGCGTGACGCCACTCACTTAACGGATTCTTACGAAAACAGCTCATCGCGAAGAACCTTCAAGAATCGTTCATAAACCCTTGGTGAGCCAGCACATCCATCGACCATGCGGTTTAGCTTTCGGAGCTTTCGGAGCTTTCGCTGCATTCAGCAGGGGGGGTATGCAGAATGACTGAAACCTAAAATCTAAAGTTGGCTCAAAGGGCATGCCGAAACTCGAACCACGCGACTTACGAAAGTGGGTCGATTCCGGTTCCCCGTTCGACACGGTAGAAATATTCGACGACGAACGCCGTGCAGATGGCCCCGAAGGTGTGCCAGAGCCAGTGCGTGCCCATCGGCAGCGGGCTGTACGGATCGACCAACCGGAAGAAGAGCGCGATGGCGAAACTGCCGAGGCCGGCCCACACGAACCCGGCGTGGGCGAACCGCGAACGCACCAGCGTGATGATCACGGGGATCAGGATGATGGTCGCGAGCGAGGCGTAGTTGAGGCTGATCCGCAGCGTCGCGATGTCGGAAGGCACCAGTCGGAGCAGGCCGTTCACGAACACGAACGCCACGAGAATCGCGAGCGAAATCAGGGCGACTCTCCACATTCCGAAGCTGCGGCCCAAGCGGATCGCCAAATAGACCGAACTGGCCAAGCCGAGCAGTTGGATCGGGATGACATCGAGCAGGAAATAAGCCAATTGGGTACGGAAAGCGTGGTAGATTGTGCCGCCGATGCCGCCCGCGAGCAAGATCGGCAAGCAGCAAATCAAGAACGGGAACTGCCGGTAGCGGCCGCGGAGCCGCCAAGCCCATACGATGCAAATCAGAATGAAGAACGACGCGGTGATGGCGTTGTAAGGCTCGGCGATACTCGGCGCATCCGGCGCGTACGGGTCGGGCGGGGTTTCGAGGTAGCGCGGACCGCCGTCGGCGAGACGTTCGGGCTGGGATTCTGGCGTTGGCATCGCGTTCCTCGTCGTCTCGGCGGACACGGGTTTCACAAGTTCATGCTAGCGGGGATGCGATCGCGGCGGACGGTGCATATTTTTTTCCACACTCCGCTTGACGCCGTTTCGGAGTGGAACTAAGAAGCGCCTACCTTCGAACGGCCTCCGACGAACGCGCCCGATTTGGCGTAGGTTCCGCGCGGAGTCCGATTGGATGACGACGTTGGCTGCGGTAGGCGAACCGGGCCGATTCGGTCGAATGCCGAGACTAATTCCGGGACGATCGCCTGCGGTGGGCCGCAGGGCGAGCCGGAGATGACCCAAGTTTGGAAAGGATGCGACGATGTCGAAACGAGACGTGCTGACGATGATCGCCCGGCCGGGGAGCGGCGCGGGCGGAAACTGGCAAGACGGGGATTCCCCCTACAGCCGGCCCTACCTCGCCACGGCGGTGGACGGAGACCCGGACCCGATCGACGACGACGACGATGATCTCGACGACGATGACGACGACGACGACGACGATGATCTCGCCGACGACGAAGACGATCTGGAAGACGATCTGGTCGATGACGACGATGATGATCTGGAAGATGAACTCGACGACGATGCGCTCGACGACGATGACGATCTGGACGACGACGATGATGAAGAAGAAGAACCCGGCGAGGAGTGAGCGGTCTCCGGCGGCACGGGTTTCCCGTGCCGCTCGCTTTGACGGGGTGGGCGCGATGCCAAAACCGATTGCGAAGGCCCAACTTCCGGCGAAAGTCTGCGCGGCCTGCGGCCGGCCGTTCGCTTGGCGCAAAAAATGGGCCCGCGACTGGGCCAACGTGCGGTTCTGTTCGGATCGCTGTCGAAAATCCAAGTCGTAGAATGCCGGTATGTTCGGGTTCATCAAAAATCGCCGGCGGCGCAAACTCCTCGACGAGCCGTTCCCCGATTGGTGGGACGCGATTCTCCGCCGCAACCTCGGGCACTACCCGTTGCTGTCGGAACCACAGCGAACCAAACTGCGGGACACGCTGCGGGTGTTTTTCGCCGAGAAAGCTTGGGAAGGCTGCGGTGGCCTGCACCTCACCGACGAAATCAAGATCACGATCTCCGGGGCCGCGTCGCTGCTGTTGCTCGGCGTCGAGCACGATTACTTCGCCCGGGTCGATTCGATCATCGTCTACCCCGATACCTTTCAGACGCCGACGGCGGAGGACGATTGGGAAGATGATTTTCTGTCGGAGCGGGTGGCCGAGGGGCAGGCCGTCTATCGCGGGCCGGTGATCTTGGGGTGGAAACATGTGATCGCGGAGTGCCGCGATCCCGATCTCGGGCACAACGTGGTGATCCACGAGTTCGCCCACCAACTCGATTTTCTCGATGAAAGCATCAACGGGACGCCGCCGCTGGCGACCAAAGCCGAGGAAGTTCGCTGGGCGCAAGTGATGACGGCGGCGTTCGCGGCCCACCGGCGCGATCTGGATCGCCGGCAACCGACGTTCTTCTCGGAGCAAGCGGGCGACGACGAGACGGAGTTTTTCGCCGATGCGAGCGAAGCCTTCTACTGCCGCCCGCACGATCTATTCGGCGAAGCGCCGGAGGCGTACGAATTGCTGATGGGCTATTACCAGGTCGATCCGCGGGTGTGGTTTGCTTAGCGGCTTGACTACTCCGCCAACAGTTCCGCGACGGTCGCCGCGAATCCGGGCAGCACGGCCGAGACCACCGCGTCGCCGATCCCGAAACTGCGACCGCCGGTTGCGGTGTGAATTTCGACGACTTCCCGGAACGGATCGACGTGCCAAGCTTCGACAACGCCGGCCGCGAGGTATTCGGCGAGTTTGTCGGTCACTTCGCGGACGGAGTCGTTTTTGCTTCGGATCTCGACAACGACTTTGGGGATGGTCTCGGTGTAGCCTTCTCGCGACCGCTTGTTCGGCAGTTGGTCCGGCGTGAAGAAGTATGCATCGGGGGCCAAGAGCAGGGTCGGGTTGCGGGCGAGGACGATCATGCCTTCGCCTTTAGCGCGACCGGCACCCGCATCTTCGAGTCGCAGAAAAAACTTGAGCACATTCGATTGATGCCCCGCATGCCAGTCACCCGCCGGCGCCATGACTACAAGCTCCCCGTAATAGAGTTCGTACTTCACCGGGCCCGTGGGCAGGTGGTCGAGCAGCGCAGCGAAATCCGCGTCCGTCAGCAGGCGCTGCGAAACCGGCCGGGCTCGGGGAGCACTGAGTACTGTCGCCATGGCCAAATCTCCGCACACAAGTTCGGGCCTTTCGGCTTCATCGACTTGTCGAAAGTATTGTAACCGGTGAGCTGCACTTTGCGGGAGTAGACTTTGTCCCTGTAGGTGGCGTAGAGGATGTCGAATTTCTCGCCGCCGAAGCCGAGGATGGGGCACTTGCCGTTGGGCGTCGGGATGTTGCCATTGACCCGCCCAAGGTTTATTCACTTCCCGATGCAGAAGCGGCTAAAAATGCGGTCGAGCAGATCGTTCGTGTAGATGCTGCCGGCCATGGCGCCGATTTGGTCGAGCGACTGGCGCAATGCCAACGCCAGCAATTCCGGCGGGTCGTTGAAGACGGCGTGGTTGTGGGCCGTCCGCAAGTCGGCGATGGCGGCGTCGATGTGGGCCCGGCAGCGGCTTTGGCTCGGGGCGAGCGCCGGCCGGGCGAACGCGGCGGCCCGCTCCTTCAAGAAGGAACTCAGAGCGGCCAACCCGCCCGTCGACTTCACCGATACGGACAACCCGCTGACAGTGCCGAGGTCGGCTTTCGTCCGCAGGAGAACGCCCCGGAGCGGCAGCGTCTCCGGCTCTGGCTCACCGACCGGCGCGCAGACCAAGACCAAGTCGGCTAGTTCGGTTTGCCCGCGCCCGAGGCTCTGGGCTTGTTCTTCGATGGAATCGCCTGCGGACTGCCAGCCCGCGGTGTCGATCAATTCAATGGACTGCCCGCCGAGATCGAGCGCATGAGACAAATAGTCGCGGGTCGTCCCGGCCTTCGCGCTGACGAGCGCCGCATCGGCCCCGATCAGCGCATTGAACAAGCTGCTCTTGCCGGCGTTCGGTTCGCCGACGAGGACGACCCGCATGGGCCGGCGGCTGACGCTGCGGTCGTCGAGTTGCCGCTTCAGGTTCATCAGGTGGGCGATGCCGGAACCGATCCGCAGGATGGTGTCGGCGTTCGTCACGAACTCGATGTCTTCATCGACGAAGTCGAGCGCGGCTTCCACGTCGGCCAGCAAGTTCAAGAGGTCGTCGCGCAGTTTTGAAAGCGGCTGCGACACGCCCCCCGCGAGTTGCGCGAGCGCCGATTGTAAATCGCTTTCGTCGCTCGCTTCGATCACGGCGAGCACCGCCTCGACCTGCGGCAGATCCTTCTTGCCGCTGAGGAATGCTCGTAGGGTGAACTCGCCGGGCTGGGCGGCCCGGCACCCGGCGGCGAGCAGATCGGCGATCAGCCGCTCGACGAGCGGCGGCGCGGAAACCGTGTGAATCTCGGCCAGATCTTGGCCTGTGTAGGTACGCGGCCCGCGGAAGAAATAGAGATCGGCGGGAAGTCGGGCGATGAGACCCGATAGCTTCAACGCCCCGGATGCGAACGACCCCGCCGCGGGGAAGTCGCCCTCGAAGACCTTCGCAACGATCACCGTCGTGCTCGGTCCCGAGATGCGCACAATGGCCCGCACCCCCGGGCCCGGGGCAGACGACAGCGCGACGATGGTGTCCGACGGGTCTGGGGTCAATCGTCCCCCCAATAGACCGGACCGCCGATGAAGGCGAACAGCCAGACCCAGATGAGCCAGTTGCCGAGGGCGGCAATCAGTCCGTAAAAGACGCGGCGTTGGCCTTCCGAAGAAAGCCGCCCCGGCCCGAAGATGGCATTCAGGCCCAAATACATAGCGTAAAACCACAGCGGGGGCAGCAGCATCGAAAAGACCGAAGCCCTCAGGAACCGCCGTGCGAAATCTTCCCGTTCGAACGACGCTCGCTCTTCAGTCGAACCGGGTTCCAAGTCGGATTTGATTTCGGATTCCGTCGATGTCGACAAATAGAGATCTTCAACTTCCGGCTCTTCTGCGAGCGCTTGCCGTGTTAGTTCGTCTTCGCTGAGGTGCTCTTCAAGGTAAGCTCCGCCGGAAAGTTTGTCCGCCAAGATGAGTGCGGCCGCTTCGGCGACCGACTCCAATACCTTAACTTTGACGCCGCCGACGGCGTTCGACAGGATCCATTCCATCGCCACGATTTCCCGGTCGCGCAATTGGACAGTGAATCCTTCTTCCTCCAAAATCGTTTTTGCCAACTCCGCTTTGTAGACTTCGTCGAATGTCGCCACTGTCACATATCGCGCTTCGTTCATGCCGAATCCCCCGATGCGTCGGGTTAATCTTCGGAAGCAGCCCGGAAAAGCAAGCGGCCCGCCGACGGATCGGCGGGCCGCGCGGAGGTTTTTCCTACCGACGTCACTTGTCCTTTTCGTCTTCCGGGGTGCGGACGGCTTTGGCGATGCCGGCACCCGAGAACTTCCCGGTGATGATGATCTCTTTGTCCTTCGACGTGCAGTTCAGCGTCTTGGTGAGGTCATCGATCACGCCCTGGAGGTGCTCCTGGCCCAACGTGGCGAGCGGCAGTAGCGTCTTCGCGGCATTCGCGAGTTTGCCGAACTCGGCGGCGTAGTCGTCGGCGCTGTCGTTGTCCTTCATGCTCATCTTGATGGCGATGTTGACTTCTTTACCGAGGTTCAGCGTGAAACTCAGCGACTTCATGGCGACGAGCCCGGCCTTGATTTTCTCGCCGTCGATTTCGATGCGTTTGAGCGTGCCGAAGTCGCCGGGGATTTCGGTGAACATGCCTTCGGTGATCCCGCAGAAAAAGAGCGAGGCCTTCGCATCTTGCTTGAGGACGAGACTCGTCAGCTCTTTGCTCAAGGCCGGTTTGGCCTTGGTGTCGTGGGCCTCGAAGGCCGTGAGGACGAAGGCTTTGTCGGTGCCGGCGATCAGCGGCTTGCCCTCTTGCACGGCGATGTAGCCCGGCTTGCCGTCCTCGCCGGTGAACTTGATGAGTTCGAGTTCGCCTTCCTTCACGATCGAAATCTTGTCGGCCATGTCTTTGGCGTAGTTCCCGGCGGTCTCCAGGATCTTCTTGGCGTCGAAAGTCCCACGGGCGATGAACACGGCCTTCGCTTGGTCTTTCTTCATATCCCAGAAGCCGATGGTCACGCGGTCGATGTCTTTGAAGGGATCGAGTCCCAAGTCGGCGAGAACCTTGGCGGCGTCTTTGTTGTCGAAGGCCATTTTCATCTGGGCCATCGCGTACTTTTTGATGATGTCCGACTCGAGCATTTGCTTGACGTTGATCTGGATGACGAATTCCGTCTCTTTGGGCAAGAGCGCATCGACTTCGGCCGCCCGGGTGGGGGCCGCGACACACGCCGCGCAGACGGCGACCAACGCAAAACGGGAGAGGCTGAGCATGGCGAAGTAATGTCCGGGAATGTTGAAAATGGGGAAGTGACGACCCGCCGCGTTCGGCGGGCCGTAGTTTCGACCGCGTTTACTTGTCTTTTTCTTTGTCTTCGCCGCCGCCGGCGGCTTTGCTGATGGCTTCGGCCGAGAGCTTCACGCTCACGACGATGTCTTTGTCTTTCGACGCGGCGTCGAGCGTCTTGCTCAGGTCGTCGATGATCGCTTTGAATTGGGGCAGGTTGCCGGCCGCGAGGGGCAGGAACGCCTTGGCGGTGTTCACCAATTTGCTGACTTCGGCGCCGAAGTCGTCGGCGCTGTCGTTGTCCTTCATGCCCATCTTGATCGCGATGTTGACTTCTTTCCCGAGGTTGACGGTCATGGCCAGCGTGGTCATCTTGGCGAGGCCGGCCGTAATTTTGTCTGGATCGACGCCGGCGACCTTCAGCTGGCTGAGGTCGGGGAGTTCGCCGAGTTTACCTTCGGTGATGCCGCAGAAGAACATCGACGCTTTGGCATCTTGCTTCGTGACGAGCGCACTGAGTTCTTTGCTCAGAGCGGGCTTGGCTTTCGCGGTGTGGGCCGCGGCGGCGGCGACGATGAATTTCTTGTCGGTGCCGGCGATGATCGTCTTGGCGTCGTGGACGGCGATGTAGCCCGGTTTGCCGTTTTCGCCGGTGAATTTGATGAGTTCGAGTTCGTCTTCTTTGACGATCGAAATCTTGTCGGCCATGTCTTTGGCGAAGTTCCCGGCCGTCTCCATGATCTTTTTGGCGTCGAAAGTGCCGCGGGCGACGAACACGCCGTTCATGTCGTCTTGGCCCTTGCCCCAGAAGCCGATCGTGACTTTGTCGATGTCTTTCATCGGGTCGAGGCCGAGATCCTTGAGGATTTTCGCGGCGTCTTGGCCTTCGAGGGCTTGCTTGAGTTGCGCCAAGGCGAACTTCTTGACGATGTCAGACTCGAACGCCTGCTTGAGGTTCATCTGGACGACGAATTCCGTCTCTTTGGGCAGCAGGTTGTCCACTTCGGCGGCGCGGCTGGGGGCCGCGAGGGCGGCGGTGAGCAGCGCCACCATGGCGATACGGGGGGCGAAACGCATGGGCAGTTACCTTTCGAGACGGTCGGAATTAGCGCGGGGTACGCTGCGCGCCGGGAGCCAAGATAGAAGTATACCCCGCACGCTGCGGGCCGGTTTCGGGGCTGGGGGAAAATCCTCATCGCACCCCGACGGCTTCGCAAGCTTTCATCATCGCGATGAGCCTCAGACAGTATTCCGGCAGTTCGTCCGGGCTGCGGCCCGTAAGCAGATTGCCGTCCAGAATCGTCGATTCGTCGCGGTAGACGGCGCCGGCCATGCGGACGTCGTCTCGGATGCCGGGGGAGCACGTCAGCGTTCGGCCGTCGAGGATTCCGGCGCTGATCAGCACTTGCGGGCCGTGCCCCATCGCGGCGACCATCCGGCCGTCTTGGGCGAAGGTGCGCACTACGTCCACGGCCTCTTCGCGCAAGCGGAGCTTTTCGGGCGCCGCGCCGTCCGGGATCAACAGCAGGTCGAATTCGTCGGGGTTCACCGCGTAGATGGGGCAATCCGGCTCGACGACGTAGCCGTGCCGCCCGGTGAGGGCGTGCATCAGCGGGCTGGCGAGCGTGACATCGACCCCTTCCTCGCGCAGGCGGTACCACGGCAAATAGAGGCTGAGGTCTTCGAATCCATCGGCGACGAGAATGAGCGCACGCATTCGGAACTCTCGGGCGGGATGACACAGAATAACTCTAGCAAGCTATCGGTGGAAGTCGGAGCGAACTTGACCCTCACTTCCACCCGGGGCCTCTCCGCTCGCACCGCACTCTCAGGCCTCGGCGTAGGTCGCATAGCTGGTGGGCGTCTCCCACATCGTAACTTCCACCACCGGGTAGCCCGCGGATGCGACCCAGTCGAATATCAACTTGGCGATGTTTTCGGTCGTCGGGTGCGCGTCCATCGCGAAGATCGGCTCGCCGGCGTCGCGCAGGATCGCCACCAGCGGATCGGCCCGGAACAGCAGCATTTTGTGGTCGAGGGTGCGGTCGATCCAGTCGCCGATGACCCGTCGCATCGCGGAGAAATCGGCGACCATGCCGAGTTCGTCGAGTTCGTTCGCCGCGACTGTGACCACGGCTTTGCCGTTGTGCCCGTGCAGGTGCCGGCACTTGCCGGCGTAGTCCATCAGCCGGTGGCCGAAGCAGAAATGGATCTCTTTCGTCACGCGAAACATCGTGGTCTCCGGTCATCGTAGGTCGTATTCGGTCGGGTCGGTCATCCCCGCGTCGGCGAAGCTCCGGCGCCGCTCCGCGCATTTGTTGCAGCGCCCGCAATGCCGCCCGCGCACCGGGCGGATGCAGGAGAACGTGTGCTGCAACGGCATCCCCGCTCCGCGCTGCAGCACACCGGCTTTCGTCAGGTCGAGCGCGGCGTAGGGCCGCGTAATCCGGACGTGGCCCCCGACGCTCCGGTTCACCGCGCCGGCCATGCTTTCGTAAAAGGCGTCGGTCGCATCGGGGAACGGGTTCGAGGCGAGCGTCGCCGTGGCGAGTTCCGGCACCCTACGGAAATGGCACCACAGCAAGGCTTTCGCCGAGAGGATCACATTCCGCCCCGCCAGGTAGACGGCTTCGTCCGGGGTGTTCTCGTCCGGGGCCCCGCACCCCGTGAGGCTCCAATGATCGCCGTAAAGGTCGGCGACGGGCATTTCCAGTTCGACCAAAGGCCGCAGTGCGGGGCACGCGATGGCGCCGAGGAAGCGCAGCATGTGATCGCGCTCGGCGGATTCCCAAACGGCACCGGTGATGATGAAAATCGGGTGGACTGCGGGATACACCGCTACGGCCTCCCCCATCAACACGGCGCTGTCCAACCCACCGCTCATGAGGACGGCCAGCGGTGTGTCGGCCCGCCGCGGCGGCCAGAGGGAAGTCATCGATTCGACCATAGCCATTATTCTAGCGTCGCCCGCACATCCGAGGTAACCTCTCGGATGCGATCCAGTTTATGCATGTCGATTTCTCTTCACTCCGTGTCCTCTGTAACCTCTGTTGTTAAATTCTGGAAGACACTTGCGGTTCGGGCGGGCGGGCTGAGGATCGGGGACTTTTCCCATACCCTAATCGCAGACCCAATACCCACGCCGAGGCGACCATGGCCCCACCCATCCTGTTCACGCTGAAGCCAAACCTCCTTGAAGTAGGTCGCACTTTTTACTGCCCCGATTGCGCGATGGTCGCGGGCTTGCTGAGCTACCACCCCGATGTCGCGGCGAAGCTCGATATCCGCCCCGTCGACTTCGCCCGGCCGCGACCCGCCGTGATCGAACTCCTCGGGGCCGAGAACCAAGGTTGCCCCGTTTTGATCCTCCCGGCCGAGGCCGCAGCGCCGCCGGCCGAAGCCCAACCGCGACAAGCGAACGGGCACACCTTCCTCGCCGGCGCACGCGACATCACGACCTATCTCGCACTGGTCTACGGCAGTACATTCCCGCATTGACCGAGTCTCGGCTGAAATGCCGGCCCAGCAGCGGCGTCGGAATCTCCAATGGAACTGAGGCGTTCGCCAACTTGGTGGCGACCCACGGCCCGGCGCTGACCCTCTTCGCCCGGCCGTGGTGCCGCACCCCGGAAGACGTCGTGCAGACGGCCTTACTGGGCGCTCAGCACATTGCCGAAGCCGTTCCTCGACCCGCGCCCCGCACTGGACGGCGAGGATCGGCAAACCGAGAGTTTCCTCCCCGGCCTCGCCGAGTTGCAGAAAGGCCCCTTGAGCGCCGAGCGCACGCTCGAACTCGTCGTCAAAGCCATCGGTGCCTTTCAAGGACAGCCCGACGGCGGAGGGCTGGGCGAACTCGGCCTTCGAGCGGCCATCACGTCGGTTGCGCAGATTCAGCAAGCCGAGGCGCGCAAAGAGTTCCTCGCCCGCGGCCGCGATGCCAAAGAAGTCGCCGCCATGTCGGCCGTTCAGGTCGTCTACCTCAATAGCTTTGCTCGCTACCGCGACCTCGCCGATGACTACCGCAAGTGGATCCTTCTCGGCGGCCCGGAGGGAATCGCCGGCATCGAAAAGATGGGCGAGCGCGTCCGGAAGATCAAAGCCGACGTCAAGGACGATTTGGTCTTCCAGGTCTTCCTCAACATTTTGCCCGCGACCGAGAAAGTCTTCGAGAGCCTCTTACGCACGGATCGCCGCATCGCCTTCCTGCGAACGCACGAAGCGATCCGCATTCACGCGGCCCTCTCCGGACAACTGCCGAGGGAACTGGCCGAGATCAAGAAAGTGCCGGTGCCGAGCGACCCGACGACGGGCAAGCCCTTCGACTACTCCGTCACCGACGCCGGCTTCACGCTGGCGACCCCGGAGACCAAGAACGGCGCGCAGTTGGCGCTGAAGTACGAGGTGACCCTGCGGGTGCGCAAATGAGTCCGGCCTCACGCGCCGTCGCTTTTCTCCGCTTCTTTCTTCACGTATTCCTTGAAGGCGTTGTGGTTGTAGCTGATGAACAAGAAGGCGTGGTGCAGCGCTTGGTACGTTTCGTCTTCGGGGTCGTCGGCGTAATCTTTCCGCAGCGCGTACAGCCGCGCGAGCAATTGGTCGGCGTTCAACATGGGGGCCTTGGGGATCGGGGTGGGGTTGTCGGACTCGGGCGCTTCTGCCAAACTGAGCGCACAAGATTGCCGATGGTATGATAGCGGCCGCGCTGCGCGGGGCCGCGCCGGGGCCGAGTCGCATGGTCAACCGCAGTTCGCAACCGCTCAAAGTCTGGTTCCTCGTCTGGGACGTCGCCGCCGTCGTCGGAGCCTGGATCGGGGCCTACTGGCTCCGGTTCGAGGCGGGCCTGCTCGAACTCTACCACGACCAACCCAACTTCGACCTCTGCCTCGGCAACCTCCCCCTCGTCGTGCTCATCGCCCTCGTCTGCTTCCGCTACGCCGGCCTGTACGATATCCACCGCATGACGCGCTTCCGCGAAGAAGGCTACGCCGTCGGCAAAGGCGTCGCCCTCTGCACGCTGTTGGTCGCGACCATGACCTTCGCCCTGCGCTACCAGTACGAATCGCGCATCGCCTTCGCCATCTTCACCGGCTTGGCCTTCTTCGGCTTGTTGACCCTCCGCCGATTGACGTGGTTCGCGGTGGGCCGGTTGCGCGCCGGCGGCTACAACCAGAGCCACGCCCTCATCGTCGGCACCGGCCGCTTGGCCCGCCGGACGTCGCGCTCGTTCACGCTGTCGTCGTGGATGGGGATTCAAACCGTCGCCTATGTCGAAGACGACCCCGGCAAAGTCCCGTGCGACCGGCCCGTCGTCGGCCCCATCGCCGACTTGCCGCGATTGATCGAAGAATTGCACATCGAACACGTGTTCATCGCGCTGCCGATGAACCGCTACGCCGATGCCCGCCGGGTCTTCGATGCGCTGTCGCAGACCGTCGTCGATGTCCGCTTGGTCGCCGACATCCCGGCACTGTCGGCGCTCACTCTCACGGCGTCCACGGTGCAAGGGATGACCTTCTTGGGCCTCCGGGAAAGCCCCTACCACGGCCTCAACGTCGTCGTGAAGCGCATCATGGACGTCGTGTTGGGGCTGATCGCGCTCTTGATTTTATCGCCGTTGTTGGTCGCCGTCGCGGTGTTGATCAAGTGGAAAAGCCCGGGGCCGATTTTCTACCGGCAGGAGCGCTGCAGCCTCAACGGCACCGGTTTCCCGATGTTGAAATTCCGCAGCATGGGCACCGATGCGGAACTCGCCGGGCCGAAGATGACCGACGCTGACGACCCGCGCGTGACCAGTTTGGGGCGCGTGCTGCGCTCGACGAATATCGACGAACTCCCGCAGTTGTGGAACGTGGTACGCGGCGACATGAGCCTCGTAGGACCGCGCCCGGAGCGGCCGGTGTTCGTGCGGAAGTTCACGAAGACGATCCCGAACTACATGGCCCGCCATGCGGTGAAGTGCGGCATGACCGGCTGGGCCCAAGTCAACGGCTGGCGCGGGAATTCGTCGTTGCGGAAACGCATCCAGTACGACCTGTATTACATCACCCACTGGAACCCGATGTTCGACATCCGCATTTTGTTCCTCACGGTCTGGCGGATGCTCTTCGGCTTGCAGAAGCACGCCTATTGAAGTGTGGCTAAAAAAGGTGCGACTGCAGGTAGTCTCTCCTCAGAAGGTAGCCTCGCGTTGATGGCTTCTTGACGATGTATCCAGCCTCTTCGAGCTTGTTGAAAGATCGCCGGACTTTGCGGTAGAACGAGTCGAATTGTTCGATTTCGTTCGGCGAGTCACCATTCTCATACCACAGGGCTTTGTAACCCATTGACGCTCTGTAACGCAAAGCGGAC
>JBBRUN010000100.1:0-13067 GCA_038247765.1 Gemmatales bacterium
AAGCGAGCCGGGCCGAATGGCATTCCCGAGCGAGCGCCTTCCGCGTAGCCCGCGCGGCGTGGGTCGGCGGCCTGGCGGTCTTTCTCGTCCACCTCGGCTTGGCGTTTCACCTCGCCCATGGATGGAGCCACGCCCGCGCATTGGAGCACGTGGAAGCGTCGTCCGGGTTCGGCCCCGGAATCTTCGTGTCGTATTTCTTCACGCTGGCTTGGTCGATCGATGCGGTCGCGTGGTGTGCGTATCCGGCACGGTACGCCTTACGGCCGAAGTGGATCGCGGTGGCATCGCACGGGTTCTTCGCGTTCATCACTTTCAACGCCACCGTCGTTTACGGTCACAGTCCGCTGCGTTGGGTCGCGGCGGCGGGCTTCGCACTGCTACTCGGGCAATTGTTGAAGAACGGGCTCGTCGCCCGTGCCGCGCTTCGCCCACTCGCCCCGCAGTGACGCTTCCAGATTCCGGACGTACCGGGAAATATCGGCCAGCGGGCTATTCTGCAATCGCTCGCGCAGGGTCATCCGCAGTCGGGCGAGTTCGGGCCGGCGGTTCATCCACATCTTCGCCAGCGGAATCAGCGCATCCGGATCTTCGGCGATGAACTCCGGCAAGCCGAGCGCGAGCATTTGCGTGACGCCTTGCCGGGAGGAGTAGCTCGCCCCGGCGACCGTCAGCACGGGCACGCCCATCCAAAGGGCATCGCCGGTGGTGACGCCGCCGTTGTACGGGAACGGATCGAGCGCGATATCGATGCCGTGGTAGGTTTCGAAGTATTGCTGCCTCGGCAGGCGGGTCACGAGTTGAATCCGATCGCGCAGGATGCCGGCTTTCATGAACCGTTCCGACAGCCGCTTCTGGGCCGATTGCGACTGCCCCGCCAGCAGTACCAACCGCGTACCGGCGAGGGTCTGGATCAACTTCACCCAAGCGTCGAGGCAGCGCTCGGAAATCTTCGCGGAGTTGTTCAGGCAGCCGAAGGTGAAGGGCTTCCGGCTCGCCGCCGGCAGCGGGCCCACATCCGGCGCATCCGTCGGTGGCACGTACACCCACGGCACCTCGGGTAAGCGCAGGCACTTCTCGGTGTAAAGCGAATCGGTGATACCGGCCGGGTCGGAGACGGGATCGGTGATGCGGATATCGACCGCTTCCATGCCGGTGGTATTCGGGTAGCCGAACAGCGTCGCTTGGATCGCGGCGGGCCGATAGGCGCAGACGATCAACCGGTTCCCGGCCGTGTGCCCGCCGAGGTCGATGAGGATGTCGATGCCATCTTGCCGGATCCACTCGGCCGATTGGCGGTCGGACAACCCCCGGATCGGCCGCCAATGATCGGCCAGCGCTTTCAACTGCGCCGTGGTATCGTCGTCGTGCAGGACGTTGGAATAGGCGAAGACTTCGAAGCCCGCGCGGTCGTGGTGCTGGAAGAGCGCCCCGGCGAACGCGGCGATCGTGTGCTGGCGGAAGTCGGCCGAGAGGTAACCGATGCGCAGCTGCCGCGTCGGATCGAGCGGCGGGTTCGGCGCCGGTCGCGGTTGCACAGGAGTCGTGAATCGCTGGGCCCAATCTTCGTGCTCGGCTCGCAACTGCTCGGCGGCGACATTCGACGAGTAATTGAGGAGCAACAGCAAATTACTGTGGGTCGCGGGGGCATCGGGCCGGCACAGCAGCGACTTCCGCAAGCAGGCGATGGCCTCGTCGCAGCGGCCCTGTTCCGAAAGATTCACCGCGAAATTGCTCCAAGCATCGGCGAAGTCCGGCTTCGCCTGCACGGCCTTCTCGTAGTGGAATAGAGCGTCGTCCTTGCGGCCCAACAGTTCGAGAGCCAGCGCCATCGCGTTGTGGGCCTCGGGATAATCCGGCTTCAATTTCAAGGCGCGGTGTTGCAGTTCGATCGCTTCGGTCGGGTTGTTGTTATTGGCGACCGCCAACCCGAGGTTGTAAACGCCGCGATGATCGTCGGGGTTGTCCTTCACGTAACCGCGGAACAAGCTCACCCCTTCCTCGGTTCGGCCGGTCCGCAACAGCAGATCGCCGAGTCGCAGGGTGCATTCTTTGCTCTTCGGTTCGATGCGCATGACTTCCCGGAAACTGGCCTCGGCGTCGCCGAATTGACCGAGTGCGGCGAAGGTCGTGCCGAGGTTGTAGTGCGCGTTGGCATGATCGGGATCGACCCGCAAGCACTCCCGGTATTGCTCGATGGCTTCAGGTTCCCGCCCCTGTTTGCGGAAGAGGTTGGCGAGGTTGTACAAGCCGTCGGTGAATCGCGGATCGGCGGCCAGCGCGAGGGCGTAACAGCGGATGGCTTCGTCGATCTGCCCGCGGCGAACGAGCAAGACGCCGAGATTGCACAGCGCGGCCGGGAAGGTCGACTGCTGCTGGAGGAGCGTGCGGTAGCCCTGCTCCGCCGCGTCGAATTGCCCGGCCGCATGGAGCCGCACGGCCTCGGCGAATGCGGATTCCAGACCGGCCGGGATGTTGTGAGCCATGGATGACCTGAATCCGTGTGCTGCGAAAAATTAGTGTAATAACTTCGGCGTGCTTCGCGCCGAGGTAGCGGGACGAAGAGCTTCTACTCGACCCAAAGTGGGAAAACAATCCGATGATGTGCCGCGCGGCCGAAATCAGTTTGACGTCGAAACTCAAAACTTGAACTCCGCACTGGACGGCTCGGACAGTTCTCGAACAATAATCCAGTTGGCCGGCCGGGCCCTTATTTCCGCTGGATTCCAAATCCTACCGGATCACCTTCATCAAGATTGACGGCTCGACAGAGCCCTGAGACCGCACATGCCCGATACCGAACTCGCATTCGCCACCGTCGATCTCGACCGCCAGCGGCGGTGCGGGTTCCCCGAAGTTGTCTACGCCGAGGGAAAGACGCCGGAATGGGTCGAAGGAATCCTCCGCCGGTTGACGGAGCACGGCCAAGATGCGTTCGCCACGAGGGTGAGCGCCGAACAGGCGGAACACTTGGCCGCAGTGATTCCGCAGGGCATCCAAGATCGGTTGGCCCGGACATTTTTCTGGAAGGCTTCGACGATCCCGACGCCGTCGCTCGGCAAAGTGGAAGTCGTCACGGCGGGGACGAGCGATCTGCCGGTGGCCCAAGAGGCGCTCGTGACGGCGCGGGTCATGGGGGCGAATGCCGAGTTGATCGTCGATGTCGGCGTCGCCGGGATTCACCGTGTTCTCGCGCAACGGGATCGACTGAACGCGGCGGATGTCGTCATCGTCGTAGCGGGAATGGACGGGGCGTTGCCGAGCGTGGTGGGCGGATTGGTCGAGTGCCCGGTGATCGCCGTGCCGACGAGCGTCGGCTACGGCGCGGCCTTCGGCGGCTTGGCCCCGCTGCTGACGATGTTGAATAGCTGTTCGAGCGGAGTCGCGGTCGTGAATATCGACGCCGGATTCAAAGCGGGCTACGTCGCCGCCCGCATCGTCCGGCGGATGTACCGCGACAAACCTACTTGACGATCGTGGGCACGACCGGGAAGCCGGTGATCTCTTTTTCCGTCGCGGACGGCAGCGGCACCAAGCCCGCGCCGGGGATGATCATCGCCCCGGCCGGTGCCGGCGGTGGGAACGGTGCCGCTGTTGGCGTTTGTGTCAGCGGCAGGGTCGGTGCGGGCGGCTCGGTCGGCGTCGGATTGTCGAGCGGCATCACCGGCTTCGGTAAGGGACCGTCGAGCGGCATCACCGGAGGGGCTTCGTACTTCACTTGTTCGAGCGACTTCTGCGGCATCAACTGCCCGCCGGTCGTCGGCTGGGTCGGCAGGACAGTCGAAGACGCCAATGAACCGTTGACGGGCAAGCCGCTCGGCAACATCGCGTTGTTGGGCATCTTGCGATCAAACTTTTCCGCGATGGAAATATCTTTGCCGCCGGTGGCATTCGGATCGGTCATCGCGAACTTCGGTTTCGGCAGGTCCTTCGATGGCGGGCCGATCAGCGCCGCCTTCGTTTTGGCGTCGAGGCTCCGCAGTCCGGTTTCGGTTTTGTCCTTGCCGGTGCACCCGGTGCCGGCCAAGATGGCCGCGCCGAGGATACCGCCGAGACACCAATTCCGCCGGGCCGATCCGTGAGCCATCGGTCAGTCTCCATCCGTGAAGCCGCGAAGATCCGAACCGGGCGGAGGCATCCATGCCTCGCCCCCGACGCCCGAGGATCCATCCTGCGGGGTCGGTCGGTTCTTCGCGGTCTGCGGAATAAGCTTGCGGGCCAAGACTGTCAAGTCGGAGTTACCGGCCGAATCCGCCGCCCGGGGCGATATTCGGGCCGGGTGGTTGCAATTGACCGGGGATCGGCACCGGGGCGGGCAGCGCGCCGGCCGGGGCACCGCGGCGGATTTCGCCGGTCGGGTCGAGCTGCGAATCCCGTTCCCGTTGGAGCGGGAAGGTGGGATCCGGCGCGAAGTACTGCGGGTAATGCTTCAGGTAATGCGGCGATGGCAGCGTCATGCCGCCGGTGTAGGTTTGGCAGCCGCTCAACGCGATCAGACTCATCGTGGTGCCCGCGAGGCCCCGCAATAGGAGTCGCTTCGAAATCCCCATGATTCCCCCTCTCGGCGGTCGCCGGGCCGAATGATTGGCAAGTGTCACCGGCTTTATCGGTTGTGCCGACGGCGCGGCTTGAACCGATTTCGGATTTGGGATTGCGGATTTGTGATTTCAAGAATCGGCCTTCGAACCGCGCAACGATTAGCACCAATCTGCGATCTTGGAATCCACAATCGGCCGGTCTTGGGTAGACTAGCATCGGGCGAAGATCTGAGATGAGATCGCACGATGACCGACCGAATGGAATTGCCGAAGCCGCGACTCGTGGGAGAGCGGCGTTGGGGCCGGGGCGAAAAAAAATTACCCGTGAAGTGGGTGCCGGTTCGCAAATTGACGCCGACGAAGGACGCCCCGCAGCCAGCTTTCGATTTTTCCGCCCGCTTGCGGGCCCTTTGCCGAGACATCGCCAATCGCTGCCCGACGCTGGCCCATATCGATCCGAGCCTCCTTCTGATCACGTTCACCTCGTCGCGCAACCGGACTCGTTTCGGACTGCAAGCGCGCGTGACGCCGATGCGAGCCGAAAACGGCGCGGCCTACACCCGCCGGCGCGGACTGCTCTATCGGGTGCAAAGCTATTTTGTCGACGGTGTCGAGATGCGTTACCTCGTGACCTTCTGTTTGCCGCGATTTCAGGATCAGCCGTTCGAACAGAAGTTGATCACGATCTTCCACGAGCTGTACCACATCGGCCCGAAGTTTGATGGCGACCTCCGCCGACACGACGGCCGCTGCCAATACCACACCCATTCCAAAAGCGGCTACGACGCCCACATGGCCGAGTTGGTCCACGCGTATTTGGCGCACCACCCGGATCCTGGGATCTTCCACTTCTTGCATTCGAGCTTCGCGCAGTTGTGGGCCGGGCACGGCGGCGTCTACGGGGTAAAGGTACCGCAACCGAAATTGATCCCTGTGCCGCGGGCCCAGCGCCAGCAATGAGTGCATTTCTGCCGTCTGTCATCTGATATCTATCATCTATTTCTCGTGGCTACTGAGAAATAGATGTCAGACGACAGTTGTCAGTTCATCTGTTTCCACGTCTTGTATGAGCCGGTGAGGTTCCAGCATCGGAAACCGTGCTGCATCAGAACGCGACAGGCATTGTACGAGCGTTGGCCGCTGGCGCAATGGGCGAGAATCTCGCGGTCCTTCGGCAACTCCCCGAGGCGGGATCGCAACTCACCGAGCGGAATGTTCACGGAACCGGGGATGAGGCCGCCTTCGCGCTCGGCCGTTTCGCGGACATCGACGACCAGCGCCCCGGCTTCCACCAACTTCGGCACCTCGTGCCACTGGGCGACGCGAACCAGCCCCGACAACAGATTCTGCGCGGCCATGCCGGCGAGGTTCACGGGGTCTTTGGCGCTGCCGAAGGGCGGGGCGTAGGCCAGTTCCAACTCGGCGAGATCGTCGATGGTCATCCCGGCGAAGAGGGCCGTGGCGAACACGTCGATGCGCTTGTCGACGCCATCTTCCCCGACGGCTTGGGCACCGAGCAACCGGCCGTTCTCCGGGGCGAAGAGAATCTTCAGCGCGAGCGACTTGGCACCAGGATAGTAACCCGCGTGCGAATTCGGGTGGAGGTGGATCGCCTCGTAGACGATGCCTTGCTTTTTCAGCAGCGATTCGTTCGCGCCGGTGCAGGCAGCGACCACGTCGAAGACGCGCACGATGGCGGTGCCGAGGGTTCCTTGGTACTGGGAGTTCAGCCCGCAGATGTTGTCGGCGACGATCCTCCCTTGGCGGTTGGCCGGGCCGGCGAGCGGGATCACGGCGGGGGCGAAGGTCGCACCGTGCGTCACCTCGATGGCGTCCCCCACGGCCCAGATGTGCGGGTCGCTGGTTCGTAGTTGCGCGTTGACGAGGATGCCACCGGAGACGCCGATGTCCAACCCGGCCGCTGTCGCCAGCGCCGTGTTCGGCTTCACGCCGATGCCGATGATGACGATGTCCGCCGGGATGCGTTCGCCCGATCGCAGGGTCGCTCCAGAATCGTCGAGCGAGACCACCGGATCGGATAATCGCGCGGCGACGCCCTGTTTTTTCAGTTCCCCGAGAACGTGCGCCGCCATCTCCGGGTCGAGGGCCGTGAGCACTTGGGGGTTCTTCTCGACGAGCGTGACCTTCAGCCCGCGGCGGTGCAATTGCTCGGCCGCTTCCAAACCGATGTAGCCGCCGCCGAGAACGAGGGCCGACTTCGCGTTCTTGGCTTCAATCCAAGCGAGGATCGCATCGAGGTCGGGGATCGTCCGCAGGGTGAATTGGCCCGGCAGCCCGATGCCCGGGACATCGGGCATCACCGCCGTGGTGCCGGTGGCGAGGATCAGTTCGTCGTAGTGCTCGGTGCCCGCGGCCGTGGTGACGGTCTTCTGGCGCGGCTGCACGCTCAGAACTTCGGTATTCGCGCGGATGTCGAGATTGAAAACTTCACGCAGCCGCTCGGGCGTCTGTACGATCAGCTTGGCCCGATCCGCGATCTCGCCACCGATGTGGTACGGCAGCCCGCAATTGGCGAAGGACACGTACGCCCCGCGCTCGAAGACGATGATCTCGGCGTGCTCGTCGAGCCGGCGCAGCCGCGTCGCGGCGCTCATTCCCCCGGCGACACCACCGACGATCAAAATGCGTTTGGGCATGCCTGCTCAGCCTTCCAGATTGATGTTCAACAACTCCGGCACCTTCTCGCGCAGCGTGTCGATCTCCTGGTGGCTTTCCCCCAAGTACGCCAGCAAGCGAAGGTCGTCCCGGCTGACCGTGCCGCCGGAGAGCAACCACGCCCGGACGCGGAGCAGCTTGTAGAGCTTTACCAGTTTGCGGTCGCTGATGAAGATCTTGTACTCGCGGATCAGCACCTTCACGATGCGTTGATATTCGCGGAAGACGTCGCTCGGGAAGAACAGCTCGCGGTCGTTCTGCTCTTCGCCGCGGTTGTCGGTGGTCTTGCGGTTGAACAGGTGCGTCAGGTACCGGTTCGCCTTCAGGAAGTCGTCGAGGCTGGCGTGCCCCTCGGCCCACGGCTTCTGGTTCAGCCCCTTGTGAGCTTCGCCCTGCAGGCCGTAGTCGATCAGTTCTTGGAAGTATTGATCCTGCACCGGCCGGCTGAGTACCTTGAGCACGAAGCGATCCTTCAGCGCGGCCAATTCCCCCTGCTCCGGGATTTCGTTGGTCGCGGCGAAGAGGATGCGCAACGGCACCGGTTCGGGCACACCGTCTTGGTAGAACTTTTTCTCGTTGATGATCGTCAGCAGAATGTTGAGGATGGCCGAGTTCGACTTGAAGATTTCGTCCAGGAACACGAGCTTCGCCGTCGGCAGCTTGCCTTCCTTCCGGCGGATGTATTTCCCTTCGCGCAGTTCCTTGATGTCGATAGCGCCGATGATCTCCGACGGTTCGGTGAAGCGCGTCAGCATGTATTCGAAATAATCCCCTTCGCCGAGGCCGAGGGCGTCTTTGAATTTCAGCACGAGGTCGGACTTCGCCGTTCCCGGCGGGCCAACGAGCAGCAGCGGCTCCTGCGCAACGGCCGCGACGACCATGAGGTCGATGATCTCGTGTTTGTGGACGAAGAATCGGCTCAGCGACGTACGGAACTTGTTCAACCGCTTGCGGATGTCCTCGGCTTCGCCTTGGAGATCGGCGAGGGACAGGTCGTCGGGCTTGGTCTTGGCAGTGGGCATCTTGGAACCGTGTTGTGAATTCAATTCCGCCCCGCCCTCAAGGGCGGGTCTCAAGCGAACAAGCCCCGTGTACGGGTCTTTTAGCATCCCGGAGAGCCCCGTTCACGGGGCTTCGAGCGGTGTCGGCCCGTCGTTGACGGCGGGTCGATGCTAACGCTTCTTCTTTTTCTTCTTCCGATCCTCGGCGCGTTCCTTCGCGCTCTTGCGGTGGCCGGTGTCGCCCTTCGTTTTGATCGCGTCCATACCCCCCGGCAGGAACGCCCCGGCGTTGCCGAGGCCGGATATCTTCTTCAATTTCTGGAGCATGCTCATGCTGGCCATCTGCTTCATCATCGCGCGCATCTGTCCGAACTGGTGCAGGAACTGCTTGATTTCCTGTGGTTGAACTCCCGACCCCGTCGCGATCCGCTTCCGCCGGCTCATGTCGATGATGTCGGGGTCGGCTTTTTCTTTCTTGGTCATCCCGTCGATCATCCCCTGCATGCGCTTCAGCGATGCCTCGGGGTCCTCGCCGTCGGGCATCATGCCGGCCATCCCCGGCATCGACGAGATCATGTTCTTCATGCCCATCTTGGCAATCATTTCGAAGTGCTTGCGGAAGTCGTCGAGGCCGAAACTCCCCTTCTCCAACTTCGCCTGCTGCTTCTGCAATTCCTCTTGGCTGATGTCCTTCTGCAGGCTCTGGATCTTCTCGACGACGCTCATCATGTCGCCTTGGCCCAAAATTCGTTGGGCCATGCGCTCGGGGTGGAACTCGTCGAGCTTGTCGACTTTTTCGCCGACGCCGATGAACTTGATCGGCACGCCGGTGAGGTGCTTGATGCTGAGCGCCGCGCCGCCGCGGGCGTCGCCGTCGAGCTTCGTGAGGATGCAGGCGTTGAGCTCGAGGGCGTCGTGGAAGGCCTTGGCGACGTTGGCCGCTTCCTGGCCGATCATCGCATCGACGACGAGGTAGACTTCGTCCGGCTTGCAGAACTTGTCGATCTGCTTCAGCTCGTCCATCAAGTCGTCGTCGATCTGCAAGCGCCCGGCGGTGTCGAGGATGACCGCGTCGCAGAGTTGTTTCTTCGCTTCGATCACCGCGTTGCGGCAGACGTCGATCGGGTTGGTCGCCTCGCTGTAAACCGGCACGCCGATCTGGGCGCCGAGCGTTTGCAGTTGCTCGACGGCCCCGGGGCGCTGCAAGTCGGCCGCGGCGAGGAACGGCTTGCGCCCGCGCGACACCAGCGTCAGTGCAAGCTTGGCGGCGGTCGTGGTTTTCCCCGAACCCTGCAAGCCGCAGAGCATGATGACGACCGGCCGGTCGGCCCGCTGGGGAATCTTATGATCGACCGGCCCCATCAACGCGCAGAGTTCCTCGTAGACGATTTTGACGATCTGCTCGGACGGATCGACCCGTTCGAGGACATCCTGCCCGACGGCCTTGGCTTCGACGTTGGCGATGAACTTCGTGACGACCGTCAGGTTCACGTCGGCTTCGAGCAGCGCCCGCCGGACCTCGCGCAAGCCATCGCGGATGTTGTCCGCCGAGAGCCGCCCGCGACCGCGCAGCTTCTTGAGGGCGTCGGACAGCCCTTTGGTAATCCCTTCAAACATGCGTCACCGTGGTCGATACTGGAAGCGGGCGGAATCCCGGCATTGTAAGACTGAGGGGATGGTGGGCAAAGGGGGCTACGGACAGTCAGGAACCCAATGCCATGCGGGACATCATCCCCTTTCGCTCCGCGTAAGGCAGGCTGTGTAAAGAGTGTCTACCTGGAACTGAATATCTGCCGAGACCAGCCATTCGCGGATCGAAAGCCGCAATGCTCTGCTAGGCTTTAGTTAACGAGTACCCGTAATGACGCCGTTGTAGCGGGGCGAAGGGAAATGCGGTCAATGGATGGTTCAGTCGGCGGTTTCGGTCGCCGTCTGGCCCGTCATGGCTTGGTGCTGGGCCTTGGCGAGTTTGAAGAGCCTGATCGCCCGCTCGGACAATCCGCTGGCCAATTTGTACGTCGGCTTGCCCGCCGGGGGCTTCATGCGGCCTTGCACTTTGACCCCGATCGGTGGGCGTGGTCCGAATTTCGGTTTGTCTGCCATGATGCGATTCTCCTCATCCAATGTCTTCGGGTGGAGCCCAAGCGTAATACGCCGCGAACGTTTTGCCGATTTCCCAAGACGCCACCAGCAGGGCGTCCCGGACGAGCTGAATCCGCGGATCGTCCAATTGGGCTTCCGGATCGTCCGCCAATCGCATTATCGCGTAGTCCAAGCACCCGTCAATACCGAGCACACCGAAAACACCCCCATCGATGGGGCTTTCGAGTGGAAAATGCGACGATGTGGGCACGCCCAGATCGGGGGCTTCTTCGGGCGAGTATGGCTTTGCCGTGAGCGGATCGAAGACTGGCATGCTGAACAGCCAAGTCAGCCCTTCGCGGACTCGCGCTTGGAGGGCGTCCGGAAGACCGAAAAATTCGGGGCGGTCGGGCTTTTCCATCTCCGCGCCGAGCCGTTGGAGATTGCACAGTGCCGGTCGGCGGCTCACGAAGCAGAATCCCACCAAGCCTTGGTTATATTCGAAGCTCAGATGGGAGTCTTGGTCGGCGGGGTCGAAGTTGTGCCGGTACCGGAGCACCAAGTTCGAACCTTGGGGTACGAATAGGCGGACGCGGAGGCGGAGACGACTGTTGTCGGGTTCACCGAAGGCGGCGAGGGCCGTGCGCATCAATTCCCCGAGGCGGGGCTCGATGTCTTCGGGCGGGGGCAATTCAAACTGCGCGCCGCGCAGTCGGACGCCGGCGAATCCCCGCCCCTTCTCGAACATCCGCCGCACGGATTCCGGCGTCAGCTTGTCGAATTGCAGCATGGAATGGGGCCAACCCGTCGCCTCTTCGGTAAAGGGCTGGTAGGAGACGGTCAAACGGTCCACGGTTTCTTCCGCGAGTGTCGTTTCGAGGTACGTCCGCGTCCCGGCGGTCACGAGTCCGACGAGCGAGCCGGCGACCGACGTCACGCTCCGGAGCGGTCCGCTGTCGCGCGGCCGAGGGGCCGACTTCATCCGCAGGCCGATGTTCACCCAAGGCCGCATCGTATGGGGCAGGTAGACGTCCGCGTTGACGGCGATGGCTTCTCGCACCCGACGGACGAATGCGGGGAAGTTGCACATCACGCCGCCGTCGCAGAAGCTGTGTCGCCGCACGGTGTCGGGCGCCTCCAAATCCGGGACGTCGATCTCGACGGGTCGAAAAAAGAGGGGGAAGCCCCCGGACGCCCGAACCGCGCGGGCCACGGGGACATCGAAAAAACGGGCGTCGGTCGAATCGATCAGCAGCAGTTCGCACGTCGACAGATTCGTCGCCGTGACGATGAGGACGGGGAAAAAGGCTTGTTGTTGGAGCATGAGGTCCCAGAGGTCGCCGAAAGTCAGTAGGCCATCTTTGCGGCGCAGCTCCTCGGGGATTCGATCCGAGGTCCGGATCCAATCGTCGATGAGCGTCTCGAAGCTCGCCCCCGTGAAGAGTCCGCCTTTGCGCCACGCGGTCCGGTACAGGCCGGGCAATGCGGCCAACCCCCGCCCAATGCGAACGGCGCGTTCGATCCAGCCCAGCGGGCGGGCGTACCAAGGAGATGCTGCCAGGGGGGTGAAAGCCTCGCGGACCCGGTCGATGCGCCCGGTGTTGAGCTGCGCCGCCGCTTCGCTCATGTCGCCCCCACTGAGGATACGCAACACACCGTCCGGCCCCGGCCCCACCAGTTCGACGAATTTGTCCCGGATGTTTTCGGGCGACAGCCCGGCCCAGTGCAGCGTGGCGACGATAGCCCCCGCCGAGGTGCCCGCGATCGCCACGATATCGTATTTCCTGTCGAGCACGGCTTGAAGTTGACCGAGCAGGCTTAGACCGTACACGGCCCCACCTTGGATCGTCACGTAGGCCATGCGGTCGAACTCGGCCATTCCCAACTCCGGACATTACGGAAGTGTTCAGACTCCCACGTCGTACATTCGACGGCAATCTATTCTTGGAAACTGTGTCGGTCACGCTGTGCGTGACGCTGTACCCGCATCGGATTGTCACCGGCGTCACGCCGAGCGTGACCTACAAAAACAGCTCATCGCGAAAAAACTCCAAGAATCAACAATCGGCAATGCGGTTTCGCTTTCGGAGCTTTCGCTGCTTTCGCTGCTTTCGCTGCTTTCGCTGCTTTCGCTGCTTTCGCTGCTTTCGCTGCTTTCGCTGCTTTCGGCCGGGGGGGTATGCAGAATGACCGAAACCTAAAAGCTAAAGTCGGCTCAAAGGGCATGCCAAAAATCGAACCAATGGCAACGATTCTTGGATGTTTTTGTAGGTCACGCTGTGCGTGACGCCAGACCTGTCCCGGATACGCACCGGCGTCACGCACAGCGTGACCTACAAAAACGGCGCCCTACAACGCAACACCCAACCCCAACGCAACTTGCCCTTCCGCCCGAAGCCGCCCTCGGCTATCTGCCGGCTGGTCCTGCACGGATGCCGAGGGACGATAATATGCGACTTCGCTTCGCGGCGGTGGCCGGGTTGGCCTTTTTGCTTTCGGTGCTCGTGGCCCTGCGTCCGGCGCAGGCCCAGCAACTGGTTCACCGCAACGGCTTCGCCGGGAAAGATCCGTTCTGGGTTCGCGGCGATGCCAACATCCACTTCGACGAAAAAGCCCAGAAGATCACCGACACCGCGGCCCGCAACGCCACGACTTCGGAATACATCAAGATTGAGGCCAACCCGGCGCCGGGAGCCACCGACGCCGAGTTCGTTCACTACTACTACGCCACGCCGCCGAGCCCGGTCGGGCCGGACACCATCGCCCGCGTCTG
>JBBRUN010000101.1:0-13001 GCA_038247765.1 Gemmatales bacterium
ATCGCCACGCCGGGGCCAGTGCCCGTCACCGAAATCGCTTGGTCGGCCGAGGATTGGCCGATGGTGTACGCGGCTTTGGCGTCGCCGGGGACGCCGACGCCGCCGCCTTCCGGAGCGTAGGTGTCGAATCGCACGGTGCCCGCCGCGGCTTGGACGGTATCGATGATTTCCACGAAGATGCGCGGGCGGATTTCGATCCCTTGCTTCAACGCCTTCACCTGCGTCGGCACCCCGAGGCCGCCTTCGACCCGCAGCGCGTAGACGCCATCGGCGGGCAGCGCGACATCGAACGACGCCTCGTAGGTTCCGGAGCTGTTGTTGGAAGCCAAGCGAACCGGATCGCCGAAGCTGCGGGCCACTTCGGTGAAGTCGTCGGTGGCGTAGGTTTTCGCTTCGGGATCGACTTGCCGCAGGAGCCGCAAGCGGAATGGGAAGGCCGGTTCGGACGGCAGGAAGGCGTTCTCGTTGTGCGGCTCACGCCATTGCAGCGAGACCCTCAGTTTCAGACCCTTCGGCAGCGCCGACTGGGCCTTGGCGTCGCCCGCCGCGTAGTTGAAGAAATTCAATTCGGGAGTCCAGCGCTTCGCGGGGATCGCCGTTGACGTGGTGAATTCCATGACGCCGTTTTCGTCGCGGTCGTGGAAAGCACCGGCCCAAATTTGGCCCGTCGAAATGCTGCCGGCTTGAACCCAAGACGGCGCCGGGGGAAGCTTGCTGGCTTTGATCGCGCTCCGGGCGGCGCCGACGGCGAATTTCTTGTCGAGGTACTGGCTGAGGTCGCTGAGTCCATCGTGCGGGTGTCCCGATTCCCACACGAGCGTGTTGATCACGAGGTCGGCCCCCACCATCGATTCCAACCCGAGCTTCAGCTCCGCGAAGCGATCAGACAGGGCTTTGAAATCTTTCTCGCGCTTCTGCACCCCGGCCAACTCGGCGGCGGCATCATCGCGCTCTTTCTTGGCTTTCACGTCTTCGGTCAGATTTGCGAAGGCTTTGCGGTAGCGTTCGACCGCGCCGCGTCGGTCGGCGAGCAATCGATCCGCGGCGACGGTCATCTCTTCGGAGCGCGTCACGAGCGCATCGGAAAAGCCGAGTTCGCCGGCGACCGCCTTGGCCACCGTGTACGGTTGATGGAACGACATCGGATCGATCCGCACGCAGATCAATTCGGCCTTCGGCGCCGCTTGAGCCGCAGCGAGGGCCGTCGCGGTGCCCGTGGCGACGCGGCCCGGTAACGCCGGGAGGGGTTGCAAGGTCGGGCCGACTTCGCCGGTGAGATCGATGAACTTCGCTTTCGGCAACCGCTTGGCGAGGTCGGGGAATTCGGACGCCAGCACGAGGACTCGCACGCCGGTGCCATCGTAACCGCGCTTGTGGAGTTCGCTCAAATTCGACTGCGTCAAGAAATCCCCGGCACCGGCTCCGGCCTTCGGTTTGGCCGTCTCGCTCGCCAATCGCGGCAGGCGGATGTGCCGGACTTCAGCGTAGAAGGCCAAGTTCGGCACCAACGAGGCCTTCGGAAGGCGGACGGTGGCCACACGGCCGACGATCCCTTCGACACTCGCCCCGCTGGCGAGGTTCCGCAGGTTCACGCGTTCGTCTTTGGTGCTGACGCCGAGGTCGGATTCGAAGATCGCTTCGACGACGAGCGGCTTGTCGGCTTGCAGCGGATCTTCGATGACCGCTTTCAATTCCGCCGTGATCTTGCCCAAGATTCCGGGCGACATCAGCAGAGGGGCATCGGTCGGTAAATCCGCCAAAACTTCGACGAAACGGATCGGCACCGCCGAGTTGAACGGGGCGGGCAGGGCGTCTTTCGAGTTCCCCGAGAAGAGCCAACCCCCCGGCAGCGTTCGCAGATCTTTGAGCAGGGATGGAACCGCGCCGGCCGGGATCGTGCCGCGGATTGTGCCGAAGCCGTCATGGTGGTATGCGATCGACTCCACGAAGCCGAGCAAACCGAGGTGCGACACGGTTTGTTCGTGGAGCAACCGCTGTCCGCGGCCGGTCAGGTTCTTCGGAATTTGAATCCGCATTCGCACCGGCTTCTTCGCATCGGCGGGCAGCTTTTCCCCGGCCGTGCGGACGATCACCGTCTTCACATTGTCGAGGTCGATGAGTGCCGCGGCGTTCTTACCCGGAATGGTGCCTGTTTTGATCTCGGCGATCGGGTCGAGAATTTCGAGGTCGTCGTTGGGGAAGCGATTCGGCACGAACCCGAGTTTCTCGAGTTCCACCGTCAATGCTTTGTACTGCCGGATGCGCTCGTCGCGATCCGTGCGAATCCGGTAGCGGAGTTCGACGTCGTAGCTTTCGGGCTTGGCCGGATCGACGACTTGAGCCGTCGCCGAGGACGCGCCGAGCAGCAGGAGAGAGAACGCGATTCGAGCGGACACGGGCGATCCTCGCATACGGGGAGACGCACCCATTAGGATGCTCTTCGGGGGCGACCTTGCCAAGCGCAGACTCGGAAATATGCCTTGCCCCACGCGGGTATGCCGCCGGAAGAATCGGGAAGTCGCGAAGTCGCAGTCCAGTTTTGCCGGGTCGCACGCCTTGTTCGGAATCGGGGGAACGCGATGGCTTGGCAGGGGAAGACGGTCGTCATCACCGGGGCGTCGAGTGGGATCGGCTGGGCCTTGGCGAAGGAACTGGCGGCGCGGGGGGCCCGCGTCGGAATCTTGGCCCGCCGGCCGGAATATCTGCAGAAACTGGTCGAAGAAATCCGACTGGCCGGCGGGATCGTGGAAGCGGAACCGAGCGATGTGAGCGATCGCACGGCTCTCGTGGAGGCCATCGGCAAACTCGAATCCCGCCTCGGTTCCACGGATGTGTTGATCGCAAATGCCGGCGTCAGTGCCCCGAGCGGCGGCGATCCCGTGGACAGCGACGCCGTCGAAACCATGATGCGCGTGAACTACCTCGGCGTGGTCTACGCTTTCGAGGCGGTGCTGCCGGGGATGCTGCAACGCGGTTCCGGGCACGTCGTCGCGGTGTCGAGCCTCGCGGCGTATAAGGGCCTACCCGGTTCGGCCGGATACTGCGCCAGCAAAGCCGCCGTGAATTCTTTCTGTGAAGCGTTGCGGATCGAACTGCGACCGCGCGGCGTCGCCGTCACGGCCATTTGCCCAGGGTTCATCCGCACGCCGATGACCGCCGCGCAAACGAACCCGATGCCTTTCTTGATGGACGCCGACGCCGCCGCAAAACGTATCGCCGAGGCTCTGCTCCGCCGGCCGGGGGTCTACAATTTTCCGTGGCTGATGTACCGCTTGATGAAAATCACGCGCTGGTTGCCCGACCGCGTGATCCGCCGGCGGGTGCTCCCGCCGCCGACAAAATCGGGAAGGGCGTAGCGGTGCGGTTCGCGAATCCTACAACAGGAGTTGGCAAGACTCAGAGGACGCCGAGGAATAGTCGTGAGCGAAGTCGATCCGCAAGCCATGAAGGCGGCCATCCGCGAGCAAGCTCGCAAGAACCGCGTGGCGCAAAAGAACAAGGAAGAAGTGAGCCGGCAGATCTGCGAAGAGTTCATGGCGATGCCGGTGTACGCCGCCGCCAAGATGGTGCTCTGGTACGTCGATGCCGGCAGCGAAGTCCGCACCCGTCACATGCTCCCGGAGGCGATGGCGAAATCGGCGAAGGTGATCATCCCGTACTGCATCGTCGAAACGAACCAGTTGGAACTCTTCTGGCTCGAAGATATGGGCGAGCTGGTCGAAGGGGCGTACAAGATCCTCGAACCGGCCAGCGACCTGCGCGAACTGCCGTCGAAGCGCGTCCAACCCGAGGAAATCGATTTGGTCGCCGTGCCCGGCACCGCCTTCGACGCCATGGGTGGCCGGCTGGGCCAAGGCAAAGGCTACTACGACCGTCTGCTGTCGCGGATCCGCCCGGAAGTCCCGCTGATCGCGCTCTCGTTCGAGTGCCAAGTCTTCCCGAAAATCCCCGTCGCCCCGCATGACGTCTACATGGACTTGGTGCTAACCGAACAGCAGACTTACAAGGGCAAAGGGCGCAAGGGATGAGTGGTTCGGTGAAACAGGGAATTGGAAACACCACGATGAAAACTGAGCGTATCACCACTGATCCGGCTCGGATGAACGGGCAACCTTGCATCCGCGACCTGCGATTGTCGGTGCGACGCGTCTTGGAAGCCGTGGCGACGTACCCCGACCGCGACGAACTGCGGAAAGAGTATCCCGAAATGGACAACGAAGACATTCGCCAAGCACTGCTGTTCGCGGCGACGAGCTTGGATGACCGTGCCATTCAACTCGCGGGACACCATGAAACTGCTGCTTGATGAGGGTTGCCGCGCACGGCGGCGGCATCGTTCATGCGATATTGGCAAGTGCACAGGCCATTTCACCGTAAGTGATCCGCATTCGTATCGAAGGATTGCGCAGCGACGAATTAGCTAGACTCCTCATTTCGGTGCTCGCCCAATGCACAGACGACCTGCAAAGTGGATCGGCAGCGAGTTCGAGATTTGCCACTGTAATTTTAGGCTTTCCCTTCCCAAAACCGCACCCAGTCGGCCCAGTGCACGCGCTCATCTTGCAGCGGCACGGCGGCCATCGCCCAGAATCCTAGTACCGCCCGATCCCAGCATTCGCGTTGCTCCGGCGTCGCGTTCGCCAAAAAGGCATAATCGTCGCAATGGCCCGCGACTTGGGAATCGACCAATTCCAACCGCAATTCGGCCGACGCTCCGTCCCCGCTGATTACGATCCGGATGTGCTGCAAACCGAGGTGGACGGCGTCGCATTTCAAAGGCACTCCGGCCCAAGCCCGCGTCGCGGCCAAGTAGGCCAGCAGATCGCGTTCGATGAAATGCTGAATCGCATGCTCGACTTGGTGCAGAGTCTCCTGCGGCTTGCGCAATCGCGCGACTGTCCCGGATTCCCCGGCCTTCGCCAACGCCCGTCGGATCGCGGCATAAGCCTTGGGCACCGTGCCCGAGTGGAAGCCGGGACGCAGCAACCCCCGCACGCTTTCCCCGTGATGGCCGAGCGACAGCGGAACCAACCCCGCCGGCCGGTTCGCCGCGTAGAGCCGCCAGTTCTCTTTGAGCTCCCACGCCAAGAACCCGAAGATGCCGGGCACGCCCGACATCCCCCCGGCAATCCACGCCTCGCGGATTCCCGTGGCCGTCGAGATCGCCGGGATCATCGGCAGTAGTAACTTGTGCGACACCGTGACGACGGGAAAGTGTTTGATCGGATTGATCTGCGGTTCGACGAGCAAGTAGATGACGAAGCGCAGAACGTACCGCACCGGAAACCAGATCAAGCTGAGCGCGACCTTCAGCGCCAGCGACGGCTTCGCTTGGCCATCGCGGAAGCGGAACCATTCGTCGATGGAGTAAATCAGCCGGTCGAGCCCGGCGAGCAGTTCGCGGAAGATCCAGACGATCCAACCGAGCAGGCCGGGGACGAAGTTGGTGCGGAGCTGCCGCCAAAGCCAATTGGAAGCGTCCTCGATGCGCTCTTGGGCGGATTGTCCGGCGGGTGTGTTCACCGCCAGTGCCAGCAGCGCGAATGTCCCCGCGATTACTGACAACTCCGTGTCAGTGGTCCAATCGAGCGCGGTCGCACCGATCGCCGCGACACCGGCCCCGACCGTCGGGACGGCCAAACGGCGCTGGAACCAGCGCACGAATCGGTTCCGCCGCACGGCCTTTAACGGGGCCGAGTTCCAAACCTTCGAGGGCAGTTCCGCAAACGCCCAGCGCATCGCCCCGCCGACGGCCGCCAAACCGGCCGAGGCATATCCCCGCAACGCGGACGAGTGGATCAACCCGAGGTAGACGAATCCGAGCGCGACCATGACGACCAACGATTCCATCGAGACGGATATTCCGGCGTGGGCCGCGGTGGTTTCGGGTTCCACCGGTGGATCGAAAACTCCGGCGATGTAAACTGCGACGGCCGTGAACTCGTGGGCGATGTACTTGGCGAATTCGACCGTCATGAAGGCCGCGCCGAACGGCAGCGCCACAAAGCGCGTGACCCAACGGCCGAGTTTCGTGCCGAAAGCGACGGCGCTCCCCCGATGGAACCAGCGCAGGTAGACCTCGGCGGGATAGTAGATACCGTCGAGTTCTTCCCCGAGACCGCCGTTCGCTTTCAGCAAGGCATCGCCGAAGAAGAACTCTCCCGGCCCGGCGAGGTCGGGCACCTTCAACTGATTCCGCGCGAGGGCGTCGCGCAAATCGCCGAAGCGGAAGAAGCCCTGCGCGACGGTCAGATCGAGCAGTTCATCGACGATTTTCGGCAGCGCGATCCGCTCGACAATGTCGTCGGCCCGCAGTCCCGATTCCTCGAAGACGCGGTGGATGATCGGTTCCACGGCGGCGCGGAGAGCGAGTTCGGCCGTACGGATTTCCGGCTCGAGGAGCGATTGCAGGCCACCGAGTTCGACGGGTGGCAATCCGGCGGTGCCAACGTGTTGCTTCACCTTCAGCAAACGCTGATGCAGCAATGCCAAACGGGACAGCGTCAGCTTTCGCAGCAGCGGCCGACGGCCGAATGTCGAGGCCCACCCTGCGGGATCGACAGCGTACAATTCGCCCCCGAGATCGACCGCGATGGTTTGCAAATCGTAGAGCGCCTTGGCAGCGGGCGACCAACGGCCCCGCGCCGCGGGGACGAGGAGGAAGTGGAGCGCCCGTTTCCAATTCACGACCGTCCGCTCATCCCAGTGGAAAATCGGGCCGAGACGCTCGACTAAGCCTTCCCGGATGGCGACTTTGGAATCATTGCGGTACTTCGTCGAGCCGGTCGAACACGCCCGAGAGGCCAAGGTAAACAGGATCGCGCTCCGAGCCCAGTTTCCCCGGCGCCGGGCCGACTCGGCTCGCCGAGCGAAGCGATAGGCTCGCCAGGCATCCCGGCCCGACGTCCGCGCTTCCACCGGTACTTCCGGCTCCGGCGCAGGCGGCTGCGGATCTGCGGCACCGGTGGGACGCGAGGATTGGAAGACCTCGGTTTCATTGAAGCTGACGCACAACTCGGCCCGCCACTTCGGCCAGTTCGACAAACCGGGGTAGCGGTATTCCAAAGACTCGGAACCGAACCGGGCGCTGGCCAATAAGTCGATCGCGAAGCTGTCCGCCAACTCGGCGTCGGTGGCATCTGCCAATACCAGCTTGTCCGACTTCAACACGATTTCAATTTCGCCCCGCAAGTACGATGGCATCAAGTGCCAGACACGGCTCGCATTCCCGGTCGGCAATCGAAGCGCGTAAAGCAGTTTCCAGAAGCGCAACAATTGTTGCGGCAGTGGTCGATCTCGGAGTCTGCGATCCACCGGGTACGAGACGAAGATCATCTCGGAAGGGGCATCGGCGAAGACCGCCGACGGGAAACAGCCGCACGACTCGGCTTCCGACTTCGACAGGCGCAGGGGCAACCCGTGTGAGGGTGCCGTGCGTCGGTCGTGGTCGCGTAGGTAACGGTGGGCTTGGGACAGCGTCCGTTCCTTAACGAAACGCCAACCCGGCTCGACGGCGCGCAGCAAACCTTCGAGTTCCCGCGCATCGTCCATCGGTCGATCTCAAACGGTGCGGCTCGGCAATACCGAACCTTGGAAATACAGCCCCGCCAACGGCGGCAGCGTCACCGCGATAGAGTACGGTTGCCCTTGGTACGGTACCGCCTCGGCTTGGATGCCGCCGCTGTTACCGACGTTGCTCCCCCAGTACGGAGCGGCGTCGGTATTCAATATTTCTTTCCAATAGCCGGGGCCGGGGACGCCGACGCGGTATCCGCCGCGAACCACGGGCGTGAAGTTGAACAGGCACACGACGCGATCGTCCCCGGCCTTCGGCTTGCGGATGAAACTATAGCAGCTGCCGTTGCCATCGTTCGCGTCGATCCAGTCGAAGCCGCCAGGCTGCGTGTCGAGTTCGTGCAGCGCCGGCACCGAGGCATAGAGTCGGTTCAAGTCGCCGACGAGGTGCTGCACCCCCGCATTGGGCGCGTGATTGAGTTCGAACCAATCGAGTTGGCCATCGTGCCGCCACTCTTGGCGCTGGGCGAATTCGCACCCCATGAAGAGCAGTTTCTTGCCGGGCATGGCGAACATGTAAGCGTAAAGCACTCGGAGGTTGGCGAACTTCTGCCATTCGTCGCCGGGCATTTTGTCCCAGAGTGGCCCCTTGCCGTGGACGACTTCATCGTGCGACAGCGGCAGCACGAAGTTCTCGTTCATGGCGTAGATCATGCGAAACGTGAGCTCGTGGTGGTGGTACTTCCGGTGCAGCGGATCGCGTGTGGCGTACGCCAGCGTGTCATGCATCCAGCCCATGTCCCACTTGTAGCCGAAGCCCAAACCGCCAAGGTAAGTCGGCCGGCTGACCATCGGGAACGAGGTCGATTCCTCGGCGTACGTCTGCACGCCGGGGAACTGGGTGTAGACCTCGTAGTTGAACCGTCGCAAGAACTCTATGGCCTCCAAGTTCTCCCGGCCGCCGTACTTGTTCGGCACCCAACCGCCTTCTTTACGGGAGTAATCGAGATACAGCATGCTCGCCACGGCGTCGACGCGTAGGCCGTCGATGTGGTATTTATCGAGCCAAAACAGAGCCGACGACAACAGGAAGCTGCGGACTTCGTGCCGGCCGTAGTTGAAGACGTAACTTCCCCAATCGGGGTGGTAGCCCTGCTTCGGATCGGCGTGCTCGAACAAGTGCGTGCCATCGAAGAAGCCGAGGCCGTGCTCGTCGGTCGTGAAGTGGCTCGGCACCCAATCGAGGATCACCGCGACCCCGGCCCGGTGTAGTTCATCGATCATGAACATCAAATCTTGCGGCGTGCCATAACGGCTGGTCGGCGCGAAGTAGCCCGTCGTCTGGTAGCCCCACGATCCGAAGTACGGGTGCTCGGTGATCGGCATGAGCTCGACGTGCGTGAAACCGAGTTGCGTGACGTGCTTCACCAACTTCGGAGCGAGGTCGCGGTAGTTGAGCGAGTGGAATTTCTCATCGCGGAGCCACGAACCGATGTGGAGTTCGTAAATGCTGATCGGCGCGTCTTGGGCGCTCTTCGGCCCGCGACCGGCCATCCACGTTTTATCGCGCCACTGGTAATCCAAATCCCACACGACCGAAGCCGTCTTCGGCGAGACTTCGCACATCACCGCGAATGGATCGGTCTTGTCGACGGCGTACCCGTTGAATTGGCTGGCAACGTGGAACTTGTAGCATTCGCCCTTGTGGTTCCCCGGGACAAATCCTTCCCAGATCCCACCGGAACCGGTCACCTCGAGCGGATGTTTACCGCGATCCCAACCGTTGAAGTTGCCAACGACCGCGACGTACTGCGCCGCCGGTGCCCAGACGGCGAACTGCGTTCCGGCTACGCCGTTCCGCGTCGTCGGATGCGCCCCGAGTTTGTCGTAGAGGCGGACGTGGCTGCCTTCGTTGAACAGGAACAAATCCTGCTCACCGATCCAAGCGGGTTCGGTCGTCGGGGTGGCCATGGCAGCGGACTCGCGTTGTTGTTCAGCGGATAAACTAAGGGCCGTGAGCTGGTAAGCTACGGCCCTTGGTCTGACTTTGTCGCTCGGGACGGAGATGTCAGCGGCACAATGTGTACCATCCACATCGCAGCGACGCTTTTCCGCGCCCGATTCACCCGCCGGCCAAGAGGTCATCCCAACTCCCGGCATCAAGGATGCGATCCGCGAGCTGTTCCAACCGCGCCGAGTCATCGATGTGTTGCAAACGCTCGGTCGTCGGCTCGCCGGGCGGGCCGAATCGCTTCGTGCCAATACGGATGATCGTGGATCGGAGTCCTTGGGTGATTCCCTGACTGAGTCCTTGAGTGATTCCTTGGCTGATTCCCTGGCTGAGTCCTTGGGTGATTCCCTGACTGATTCCTTGAGTGATTCCTTGGCTGATTCCCTGGCTGAGTCCTTGGCTGAGACCTTGGCTGAGACCTCGGTTCAAACCTTCGCTCATGCCTTTTGCCATGCCTTTCTCCATACCTTTCGCGATGCCTTCTGCGATGATGCTTTGATACGTCGTCGAGTCTTCAAGCAACATGTTCAACCTCCCGAAAGCTTTGGTGATCGTTTCCCGGTCGTAGCGAAGTCCGCACAGTACGTAAGCCGAAGCGAGTAAAGCTTTGAGCTCCGCGGCGTTTTCCGGCCCTTGGATAGACTCGAGCAACGCATCGACGCCCCGCGGCAAATTCCGACTCGCTTCATCCGTCAAGATCGCCAAGGGTCTCACCCCCAACTCGGCGGACAACCAGTATTCGACCGGACGCGCCCAAACTTTTTCGACGCGGTAGTGAAATTCGGCAATGAGTCGGCCTTTCACATCGTGCCGCTGATAAGACCCCGTTTGGTCGCTCGCGAACGCCTTGGGCCGCAGGAGGATGAGCACGGAAGTCACGGGCAATTCGTGCTGGTGGTCGATGAGCGTATTGTACCGCATCAAATCGCGGGGGATACCCAGTCTCGGGTTCGCTTCGAGTTCCAAGTGCAACAGCGACGGTCGCTCGCCATCGATCCGGAATAGCTTGTCCGCCTGTAAGGTCGTGGCGAGATCGGTGTCCAACACTGTGCTCGGGCCGGGCCCAATGTCGGCCATCCGGGCGAAGACATCGGCCCAATCGCCCGGTCGCAGGTCGATGAGCGAGTTCAGCGTGGCATCATACGGCTTCGACATGGTTCACCCGGTCACGGCACCTTCGGAAGCGCTCCCGACGAGTTTCGCATACTTCGCCAACACCCCGCGTTCCACTCGTACCGGTGGTTTCGTCCATGCGGATTGGCGCTTCGCTTGTTCGGCCGGTTCGATGTGCCACGTCAATGCCTTGGCGTCGGCGTCGATGGTGATGCGGTCGCCATTCTCCAGCAGGCCGATGGGGCCGCCGACCCAGGCTTCCGGGGCGACGTGGCCGACCACCAATCCGTGCGTGCCGCCGCTGAAACGACCGTCGGTGATGAGGCCGACGCTTTCGCCCAACCCCTGCCCCATGAGGGCGCCCGTGATCGAGAGCATTTCCCGCATCCCCGGCCCGCCGACCGGGCCTTCGCCGCGAATCACGAGGATGTCCCCGGCCACGACCTTCCGCGATTGGATCGCTTGGAAGCACGCTTCTTCGCCGTCGAACACCTTGGCAGGGCCGGTGATCGAGCGCTGCTTTAACCCGGCGACCTTCGCCACCGCACCGTCCGGTGCGAGGTTCCCTTTCATGATGACGATGTGCCCGCGGTCGTACATCGGCTGCTCGAACGTTTTCACCACGACCTGCGGCTTCGCAAAGACGCTCGGAATGTCTTGCAAATTCTCGGCTAGCGTCCGGCCCGTCACCGTCATGCAGTCCCCGTGGAGCATCCCGCGCTCGAGCAGGGCTTTCAGCACCGCCGGGACGCCGCCGACTTTGTAGAGGTCGAACATGACGAACCGACCGGCCGGCTTCAAGTCGGCGAGGTGCGGCACCTTCGCACCGATGCGGTCGAAATCGTCAAGAGTCCATTCGACTTCCGCTTCGCGCGCGATCGCCATGAGGTGCAGCACGGCGTTCGTAGAACCGCCGAGGGCCAGCACCAATGTGTAGGCGTTCTCCAAGCTCTTGCGGGTGATGATGTCCCGTGGCCGGAGGTTCGCCTTCACGCAGCGGATCAATGCGATCCCGGCGGCGTATGATTCGCGTTCCTTGGCGGCGGTGATGGCCGGGTAGCTGCTGTCGTAGGGCAAGGACATCCCCATCGCTTCGATGGCCGACGACATCGTGTTGGCGGTGTACATCCCGCCGCAGGATCCGGCACTCGGGCAACTTTCGCACTCGATCTTGTGGAGTTTCTTCTCGTCGATCTGACCCGCTTGGAATTTTCCGACCGCTTCGAAGATCGAAACAATATCAACCGCTTCGCCGTCCGGCCCGATGCCGGGGAGGATGCTGCCGCCGTAGACGAAGACGCTCGGGATGTTCAGCCGGGCCATCGCCATGAGGCAGCCGGGCATGTTTTTGTCGCAGCCGCCGAAGGCGATCAGCCCGTCGTGGTTCATCGCCCCGGACACGGTTTCCAAGCTGTCGGCGATCACTTCACGGGATACGAGACTGTAACGCATGCCCATGTGACCCATGGAAATGCCGTCGGAGACCGTGGGAGCCCCGAAGATTTGCGGGACGCCACCGGCACTGCGGATGCCTTCGATCCCCTTGCGGGCCAGCCGATCCAAGTGGCTATTGCACGGGGTGATTTCGGAGAAAAGGCTGGCGACGCCGACCATCGGCTTGTCAAAGTCGTCATCTTGGAAACCGACCCCGCGGAGCATGGCCCGGTTCGGTGCCCGGCTCGGTCCGCCGGTGGTGGTCAAACTCTTGCGCAAAATTTCGTCCGACATTATGGGACCCTGCCTGAAAAAATACGGAAGAGTGAGCGGCTGGCGCGAATTCATTCGGCCGGTATTAAACTGCGAAAAATCTATCGATTAATCCGACAGCATCGATTTGCACATGGGCGGATTGCGTCGCATAGATACCTGTCGCCGGAACGCGGGGCAATCGAATGCGGCGGATGTGGCTTCCGCTGACCCCGCGATACACGGTTGTTGTACAAACTGGAGTGCCCGATGAAGAAGTTCATGAAGTCCGCGATCGTGTTCCTGAAGCGCGAAGATGGCCCGACGGCTGTCGAGTACGCCGTGATGCTCGCGCTGATCGTCGTCGTGTGTATCGCCGCGATCACCGCCATCGGCGGCGCGTCGAACCAAACCTTCAGCCAAGTCGGTTCGGCCATCAAGCCGAGCTGAATCACCTGAAACGCGGAATGGGCCTGTCGATTGCCGAGTGGTGGTTCCCAGGCCCGCTTCGTTTCCTCTTCGGGAGATTCGGAATGAAATCGCTCGCCCGCAAAGTCCTCAAGTTTATGAAGCGCGAAGACGGCCCTACCGCCGTCGAATACGCGGTCATGCTCGCCCTGATCGTCGTTGTCTGCATCGCCGCGATCACCGCCATCGGTGGCGCATCGAACCAAAC
>JBBRUN010000102.1:0-12936 GCA_038247765.1 Gemmatales bacterium
CGAAGCTCGGGTGATCGACGTACGCATCCCCCGTGACGAATACGATGTCCACGGCGTCCCAGCCCAGGGCCGCCATCTCGTCAGCAGTGGTCGGCGCGAGCGGGGCCGCGTACTGCTCGTCCCACAATTTCAGCGTGAGTTTCTTCGGCTTTCGGAGTGCGGGTGGGGTCATGGTGACCAATGGGTGGCGTTAGGTTCTTACCTAACACTATAGCGACATCATCGGCATGAGACGGGATTGAGCAATCGTGCGCATCGGGATTGAGCACTCGATTGCGCTGGAAATTCGGAATTCGAAACATGAAGAATTCCCCCGCGCACTATCTGGTTCGCGAGGGCTTTCATTCGATCAATGACGTGTCAGTCGGCTTGCTCATGGATCTTTTCGCCGGCTTTCTCGACCTTCTTGCCGGCCGCGTCCGCAGCGTCTTGAGCGCTGTCTTTGGCCTTTCCGGCAAGTGATTTGGCTTTGTCCCCCACGGTGCCAGCCGCATCGACCACGGCATCCTTCGCCGCTTTGGCTTTGTCGGCAACGGTATTAACCGCATCGTCGATATTTTGTTTCACGGACATGGTGTCTCCGTAGAGGCGTTGAAAAAACGCGAATCAACATGATCCACGCTGACTAACAGTAGGCAACCGTTGTGCCACACTAGTTTCACCGTTTTTTCGATTGCAATTCCGGTTGCGTACGAGTATTGACCCACATTCCGGACAACGCATTGAGTTTCCAGTGAAGCACATTCGTGACAATTTGCTGCGATTGTTGACCACCGCCGCCCTCATCGGCTGCGGGTGCCAATTCCTCCGCGTCGAGAAGCGCCCGACGCCACTGCCGGCCGGGGTCGAAGCGAACGATCTGGTCGATGAGGCTTTCGTCGCGGATCCGGCGGATCCGCTCGGGCCTCTCGAATCGTCGGAGATCACGAAAATCTTCGTCGAGCGCCGCGCCGAAGCCGCGCTCGAACGCCGCGCCCGCGAAGAAAAGATCGGTAAAGACCGCGATGGCAAACCGCACCGGCAGAAGGAACACAATATCCTCATACTCTCGGGTGGCGGTGTTTACGGAGCTTACCCGGCCGGCATTCTGTGCGGCTGGTCGCAATGCGAAAAGGCGCCCAAGGATGGCGGCCGGCCGGTGTTCGACGTCGTCACCGGCATCAGCACCGGAGCGTTGATCGCGCCGTTCGCGTTTCTGGGACCGGATTTCGACATTCCAATGCGTCAGCTCTACACGACGATTCGCAACGACGACGTCTTCAAAATTCGCAAATCGATCCGGTCGCTCTTCGCGGAGTCACTCGCGGACAACGCCCCCCTGAGGCGGCGCATCGACCTGATGTTTACGGCCGAGATGATGTCCAAGGTCGCCGCGGAGCACGCGAAAGGACGGCGGCTCTACATGGGCACGACGAACCTCGACACCAAGCGGCTCGTGGTCTGGGACATCGGCGCGATCTCTGCAAAGGGCACTGAAGCCAATCGCAAGTTGGTCGTCGATGTGATCTTGGCATCCGCCGCCATACCGGGGTTCTTCCCGTCCGTCCGCTTCAACGTCAACATCGACGGCCAACCTTACGAAGAACTCCACGTCGACGGCGCCGTCTCGCGGGCCATGTTCTTCCGGCCGCCGTATTTCCCGCCGACCGATCCCGACTTGGCGGGGGCCAATTCGTTGGCCGGGTCGAATCTGTTCGCGCTCGTCGCGGGCAAGGCTTACCCCGACCCCGAAGGCGTCAAACCGCGCACCATCGCGGTCGTCAGCGCGTCCATCTCCAACTTGCTCTATGTCGCGGCACGTGGCGACCTCTACCGGTTCTACACCTACAGCATGCTCTCGGGCATGGACTTTTTCACGGCCACGATCCCGCCGGATTTGAAAATCACGAACTCCAGCACCAACTTCGACCCGGCCGAAACGACGAAAATGTTCGAGGCCGGCTACAAACTGGCTACGGAAGGGGCGTTCACGCGCGCGGCCAAATTGAATCCGAAGAACACCGATAAGCCCCAGAAGAACTACGTATATCCGGATGGCACGGAAATCTTATTTAAGGAGCCCGGCCCCGGTTGGCGCAGTACGCCACCCGGTCTGGAAACCGGCGAGCGCGGCCACAACCGCGCCGGGCTGAATTTGGTCGTCAAGAAAAATCCCCGCGAGGGGGCGCGGCCCCAAGGCACCGACCAGAACACCGGAGGTGCGCCGCCGGTTACGAAGTGAGTTGGATCGTCTGGTGTACGAACCGCAATTTGCCAATGGCCGAAGGGGTCAGCACGAACGGGTATCCGTCGGGCAATCCCAAGCCGCGGTTCAAATTGTTCAGCACGTAGGTCAGTGGCAGCCAGCTGTCGATCAGCTTTTCGAAGGGTTGGGTCTTGTCTTCGATCACGTCGGGTGCCCGGCCCATGCGCGGGTCGCCCATGCGACCGGGTCTCAGCGACAGCCCGCAGGCCGCGGCCGTTTCCAAGGTGTCGGTGATGTGCAGGTAGTGGGCCCAGGTCTCGGCCCAATCTTCCCACGGGTGCGAACTCGCATAACTACTCACGAAATCCCGTTGCCAGTCGGCGGGCGGCCCATTCCGGTAATGCGCCTGCAAAGCTTCGCCATAGTCGGCTCGTTCGTCGCCGAAGAGTTCCCGGAACGCGGGCAATCGATCCGTGGCTTCGATCAGGCGCGCCCAGTAATAGTGGCCGACTTCGTGCCGGAAGTGGCCGAGCAACGTGCGGTATGGCTCGCCCAATTGCACGCGCCGCGCCTCCCGCTCGGCATCGTCGGCCTCGGCGATGTTCACCGTGATGACGCCATCCGCGTGCCCCGTCAGCACCTTCTCGCTCTCCAACGAGTGCGGATCGCCATCGGCGAGGAACTCGAAGTGCAAGCCCGAGTCGGGGTCGTCGTCGCGGTTGGCCAAAGGCAAGTTCAATCCGAGCAGCGTATAAACCAGTCGGCGTTTCGCCGTCTCCAACTTGGCCCAAAGCACGGCGTGGCCGGCGCGGCTCAAATCCGGAATGGTCTTCGTCAATCGGCACGACTGGCAAAGCGCAGCCGAATCCTCGGCTGCAACTGTCCAATTGCAAACGTTGTGTTGGGTGTAATTCGCGCAGAGCCGATACCCGCGACCCGACGCGCGGGGCAGAGGCGAAGAAAAATGGCCCTCGGTCTCGGCACAATCCAACGAGCCGACGACACCGAGATCGGGCAAGTACGCCAAGCGTCGTTCGCACTGAACGCAATGGGTATTTTCGAAGAATACGAGCTGCCCACAGTGGTCGCAGTGAAATACCTTCATGGAATCTCCGAGATTGAGCGAAATTTCTCTGATTGTTGAGCAAAGAAGTGCCCGCGAGCCAGATAGCGGATGGTACGATTTCTGTACCATAGGTCGGGAAATCGTCGTGGCATATCAATTGCCAGTTATAGAATCACGGTTCTCCCGCGCCTCAAATATTGGTGACCCATGCAAAAGACTCGCCGAATCGCGGGCATTGTTTTTGTCGGAATACTCCTCGTTGCGATCGTGGGCTACCTCTCTTTACGGATGTATCTGAGTTCGGACTCCGTCAAAGAACTCGCCTCGGCGAAATTGACCGAAAAGTTCGGAGGCGATGTCCGCGTAACCGAGCTGACCAGCGATTTTAGCAGCACAACGATGCAAGTGGAAATCCCAGGCGCGCCGTCCGAAGCGCCCTTGATCCGAGGCCGCGTGCACGTCGATGTCTCGCCGATCGGGCTCGCAGCCGGCAGCGAGCCGAAGGTGATTCGAATCGATAATGCGAATGTCAATTTGCATCTCGACCGGGACGGCAATCTCCTGGGAAAATTGCCGCAGCTACCTGGGGGCAGTGGTGGTTCGGTCCCCACGATCGACATCAAAAATGCCACTATTCATATGGTTCAAGACGGAAAGCCCGACTTTCACATCGCCGGCGTCGATGTGAATATCAGCGAAAAAGAATCGAAATTGATCATTGTGGGCCTAATGAAGGATGCCGAATTTGGAGAGTGGACCGCGACCGGAAATTGGGCCGCCAACGGATCGAGTGGCACTGTGACCATGGAAACGATCGCCGTCGTGCGGGTCACACCGACAAAATTGAAGTCGATTCCGTTCGTACCTCTGGATACTTGGAGCTACGTCGAGTTAGACGGGCGGACTACCGCCAAAGTCACGGTCGGTCGTGCTGCGGACACAAAATGGAATTGGCGAATCGAATGCGAACCGACCGACACGCTATTGAAGGTTTTCCCGATCGACCTGGAGGCCACCCAAACCAACGGCAAAGTCATCGTCGACGGCGCGTTGGTAACCCTTGCCGGTGTCCAAGGAAACGCGGCGGGTGGAAAAATCGAAACCGATGCGGTGCTCGATTTCTCAGGAAAATCGACGGTATTGGATTTTAAGAAACTCAATGGCATCGATATCGACGTGAAGAAAACTCCGGCGAGTTGGAAACTGGCCGGACGCGTAGACGAGGGCCGTTTGAATGGCCAAGGCCAAATCAAACTGACGATTGAGGACGGCCTATTCCGCACCGAAGGGAAATGGAAAACCGTTTTGACGGGCAAAGTCTTCCGCGGTGGCATCGTGATGAAACTATTATTGAAAAGCGACGGAAAGCGGTTGCGGTTCGAGGATGATCCCGATGCGGCGCAATTGATACCCGATGGCGGTGCTGCTCCGCTGCTAAATATATTACTCGCCACGCTTTTACAACCTTCCGCCGTCCCGATTCAAAAAGCCGAAACCGAAACGCAATACGCGCGGGCGAATTTAAAGCTCACCGATATCGATATCGCCGAATTGATCGCGAAAGCGGAGCTTACATCCTCCGTGAACATCGTGGGGAAAATCACCCTCGATCTTTCTGCGGAAATTCCGCTCAACAATGCGGATCAATTGAAAGCGTACCGGGCGAAAGGCAAACTCAGCTCTTCGAGTTTGCGAATTCAAGATCTTATTCTCAGTGATGTCGCGGCCGATGTCGAATTGCGCGACGGCATCCTGAAACTCACCAAATTCGCCGCCCAATTTCCCAAGGAAGCGTTGTCCAAAGCCGGTAGCTTTTCGGGAACCGCCACGTTCGGCATCGAACCCCGCACCGCATTGGTCGCGGACTTGAATCTGGATGAAATACCACTGCGGCAAATCTTCGCCGCGATACCGGGATTGAAAGACAAAGCCGAGGGCGTCTTCTCGGGAGACTTCAAAATCAAGATTCCCGGCGACAAGCTGAGCAATGTGAAATCGTACGTCGCGAGCGGGAAATTGACCGCGACTTCGCTCGAGGCATTCGGTCAAAAAGCCGAGAAAGTCGCAATTGAAGTGAACCTTAACAGTGGCGTTGCCGAGGTGACCAAGGCCGAAGCCGATTTCTATTCCGGGTCGATTCGTGGCGCCGCGAAGTGGCCGCTCGTCGGCCCCGCAGCGGGTACATACAGCCTCCGGTTCACGGGCCTAGATTCTGCTGCTCTGGTCAAGGCGATACCGGACAGCCCCGTTAAACTATCCGGAAAAATCGACGGTAAAATCGATGGCACACTTCCGTCTGCCGAGGGATTTGACTCCGCGAAGATCACGGCCAAATTGGATCTCACTTCTGCCAAACTCGTCGTTCAAGGTATCCCGAGTACCAAGCTGATTGGCAAACTGGGTTACAAGCTCGGCGCTATCACGTACGATCTTAAAGGTGCGGCCCTCGGCGGCTCATTCGATGTCGAAGGCTCTTACCCCATCGGCACGCAGCCCGATCCGAAGAAAATCCACGGCGGCAGTATTCGAATCGAACGGATTCAATTGAATCGAATCGCCCGCGATTTGCGCATCGACTCTTTACGACCACTGACCGGTACACTCAACCTCACGGTCAAATTTACATGCGGGGCCGACGGCCCGGTCGGATCGGGCCGCTTGGAAGTCCGGGATTTCGGGTGGGGAGATGAACTGTTCGATACATCCGATCTCGCGTCGGACATCCGGGTCGATTCGGACGGAATCGAGATTCAATCTTTGAATGGCGAGTTGGCCGGGGGCAATCTTCGCGGTCGCGTACGTTACGACTTCGATGATCCCCGAAGAAGCACATTCAACTTGAGATTGAATAACGCCAATGCATCGACCCTATTGACCCCACTGGGATTGTCTTCCGACACCGGTCGAATTGCCATCTCGCTGCGGGGTAGCATCGGCAAACAATTGCGCGGCACCGGCACGATCTCGGCGGCTCGGTTGAAGCTCGACGGGGTGGATATTGCTGACGTGCGCATCCCGTTGACTTGGCAATTCAATCCCGGCGGCGTGGCGCAATTGGCAATCCGAGACGCCTCGGCCACGATCGCCAACGGCCGCGTCACGGCTCGCACCGATATCACTTGGAACGGATCGGCGCGCGTCGATGGCCGCATTGAATTCGTCGATGTCAACGTCAGCGATTTGGCCGAGGCGTTCGGTTCGAGCACGTACGGCGTGGGCAAGACGACCGGGCGTTTCGACTTCTCCGGAAACGAAGTCCGCACCGCCGCCGATTTGAAGGGGAATCTGACGGCTCGGTTCGGCAAAACCAGCGTCCGCGAGTTGCCAATTTTCGGATCCATCACGACGCTGCTATCACCGGTACAAGCCCTCACCAGTTTCGAGTCGGGGGAATTGTCCGCAAATCTCGGGTCGGGATTATTCCGTATTGAACGCTTTTCACTGGCGAGCGCGGGCGCCAAATTATTCGCCGACGGCACCGTGGGGTTGGACGGAAAACTCGATCTCGATCTCGCTTACAATACCCGCCAAGTCGGCCCAAGCGCACCCCTAATCCGATTGATATTGCGCGACATCCCCGCCATCGGCCCGATTCCCGTCGGCTTAATCGTGCGCATCTCGGAAAGCTTGTCGAATCGAATTGTGCGGCTCCACATCGAAGGCACCACCGACCGCCCCGCCATACGCGTGAATGCTGCGAAACTGCTCAGCGAGAACGCCGTGCGATTCTTTGTCGGGCAGTACGTTCCACTCTCGGGCGTTTCCAAGTGACGGCGTCGCGCAACAAATTGCCGACCCAAATTGCCCAATCCCTTCATGGCGATTACTCCAATCGACCGATTCTATGCCTACAGATTCCCGTTTGGGGTAACGTATGCTCTATCGAATCGCCATCTTCTTTGTCGCGTCACTCCCACTCGCTGCCGGTATCGGCTGCAATACAATCGCTTCCACCCTCGGATTCACGCCGCCCGTCCACAAGCTCATCAAGCCTGCGGATGAAATGCGCAATACAAGCGCTGCGCCGGCCGCACTGCCCAAGGAACTCGACAAAGTCTCGCTCGCGGCGTATGTCGTCGAGCCTGGCGATACGCTATCCGTCGAACCGACCGACCTCGATTCACCGATACGGCTGCCAGGGAATCAACCGGTGCTTCAAGATGGCACCATCGACCTGGGCAAGTTTGGGCGGCCGGTGGTGGCTTGGAAAACGGTGACTCAGATCGAAACCGACGTGAAGAAACTGATCGATTCGCAATCGAAAGAAAAGACGCCGATCACCATCCGGTTGATCGGCCGCGAGAGCAAGGTCTTCTACGTTCTCGGTGAAATCAACGCCCCGCGGGCATATCCTCTGGCCGGACGGGAGACGGTTCTCGATGGCATTCTGATGGCCGGCGGCCTGACGCGCCAAGCCGATTCGAATAAGATCATTCTGTCCCGCCCGACCCTGGCGGATGGTTGCCGAGTGGTGCTGCCGGTCTGCTACAACCAGATCGTGCAATTGGGGGACACTTCGACGAATTATCAACTGCAACCGGGGGATCGGATTTATGTGCCATCGGAATCCGCATTCGGCGACTTCTGTAAGAAGAAGAAAGCGGAATGTGGCCCGTGCAAAGGGCCGCAAGCGGCGTGTGCGACGGGGTCATGCTCCGGGGCACCGAGCGCGGCGATCCCGGCGACACCGAGTGTGAAGTGAAGTTACCTCGCTAAAGCATTTTCAGCGTGGGTTCGTAGCTCCCGTCCGAAGCGAACGTGAAAAAGGTGAAATCGTCCAATGTTGATCGGAACGAAAATGGTGGTTCGCACTTAACTCACTCCCGCTATCGGGCCGGGTTTGTCGAGTACTTCCCGGACTTTTCGCGCCAACGATAGGGGCGTGTAGGGTTTCTGGAGGAACGCCACCTCTTCTTGCAGGATGCCGTGGCGGACGATTGCGTCGTCTGTGTAGCCACTCACGTAGAGCAATTTTAGGGAGGGACTCCGCTCGAGTATGGCCGCGGCCAATTCTCGACCACTCATTCCCGGCATCACGACATCGGTCATGAGCATGTCGATTTCGACGGGGTACTTCTCGGCGATCCGCAGCGCTTTCCTGCCACTATCCGCTTGGAGCACCGTGTAGCCCTGCGTCTGCAATGCGAGCACCGCGATCGCACGCACGGCGTCTTCGTCTTCGACCACGAGGATCGACTCGTATCCGCCCATCACTCTGGGGGCGAGTTGGTCATTCTCTGTTGCAGCGGCCGGCGTTTCGACCGATGGCAGGAATATTTTGATGGTCGTTCCGAATTCGAGTTCGGAGTAGACGTTGACGGTGCCCCCGCTCTGCTTGACGATTCCGTAGACGGTCGCCAAGCCTAAGCCGGTACCTTGGCCCGGCCCCTTCGTGGTGAAGAAGGGCTCGAATACGTGCGCTTGCACTTCAGCGGACATCCCACAGCCGTCGTCGCTGACCGCGAGCCGGACGTAGCGGCCCGGTTTGCAGTCCGCGTGCTTCGCCGCGTAAGCCTCGTCCAATTCGACGTTCGATGTTTCGAGGGTAATCTTGCCGCCTTGGGGCATCGCATCCCGGGCGTTGACCGCTAGATTCATAAGCACTTGGCCCATTTGCCCGGGGTCGGCCCGCACCCGATCGATATTCGGATCGAGCACGGCCGTGATGAAGATGTCCTCGCCGATCATTCGGCGGAGTAACTTCTGGGATTCCCGCACCACTTCGTTGAGGTCGAGGACTTTCGTTTCCAGAACCGCGCGACGGCTGAACGAAAGGAGCTGCCGGGTCAACCACGCTGCGCGCTCCCCGGCTTCGCTGATGGCCTTGACCGATTCGCGCTTGGGATCGCTGGAATGAAGCATTCCAAGCAAAAGTTCGCTGTAGCCGGAGATGATCGTCAGGAGGTTATTGAAGTCGTGGGCCACGCCGCCGGCCAACTGGCCAAAGGCTTCCATCTTCTGGGATTGATGGAGCTGCGTTTCCAAATGCCTGCGTTCGGTTAGGTCCCGCGTGACTTTGGCGAAACCGCGGACCTTGCCTGCGTCGCCGTAGAGCGCGGTGAGGACGCCGTTGGACCAGAAGCGATCTCCGCCTTTGCGGACTCGCCACCCCTCTTCGTCGAACCGTCCACTGGCGGCGGCCTGTTCGAGTTCGCGCTGAGGTTTGCCGTCGGCGATGTCTTCGGGCGGGTAGTAAAACGTGTGGTTCATGCCGATGGCTTCGCTGGCGTTGAAGCCGATGATATGTTCCGCACCGCTGTTCCACGTGAGCACGATGCCCGCGGGGTCGAGCATGAAGATCGCATAGTCGCGCACCCCCTCGATGAGTAGTCGGAACGGATCGCCCGCGTCGCTCGGTGCCGCCGAGAAAGGCCGTTCGATGATCAGGGTGTTTTCCATCGGCTTCCAGTGCGTCAGTGGATCCGGCAGCCGGCACCCATGCACGTTCCAATCCAACGGCGACACAGAAAGCGATGGACGGCAAAACGCCAAGAAAGTTAGAGATTTTAGCCGGCTAGCCGAGCAGGATGGGAAGTGGGGTTAGTAGGGTTGGGAAGGTGGGATGGCTATTCGCCGCGACCCGCAGTCTACCTCGCGAATCGTAATTGCGGGCAAACTCTACGCTCTGCCAACGCCACGTCCCTGTGAATCTTTGTCTGGGTGAGTTGATGAAAAATAGAAGCGCAAGATCAAATATAGAACTGAACTGAAGTGGTCACTCCCAGGGTTGAACTGGGGACCTAGCGATTTTCAATCGCTCGCTCTACCGACTGAGCTAAGTGACCTTGGCGAAGCACCGACAACCTGATTTATAGGCTACGTGGAAAAGATGTCAACCGGCGTTCGCGGGTTCGCGCCGGTTTTCGGATTTGGCGAGCGGCATGGCGTAAGCGTGCCGTGTATGAGTTTGGCTCGCATAGCACGCTGACGCTCTGTTGCTCGCCAAAACTCACTGTGCCGTCGACAATTCCAAACTCACTCGCGCGGCCTCGTCGCTGAGCTTGTGCAAGTCCTGCGAAATCCGCATGCTGCAGAACTTCGGGCCGCACATGCTGCAGAACTTCGCGCTCTTGAACACATCCTGCGGCAGCGTTTCGTCGTGCATCCGGCGGGCGGTTTCCGGGTCGAGGCTCAACTCGAACTGGCGGTTCCAGTCGAAGTCGAATCGCGCCTTGCTCAACTCGTCGTCGCGAACCCGGGCGTTCTTCCGGCCGCGGGCGATGTCCCCGGCGTGCGCGGCGATCTTGTACGCGATCACCCCTTGGCGGACGTCGTCCTTGTTCGGCAAACCGAGGTGCTCTTTCGGGGTCACGTAGCAGAGCATCGCCGCCCCGGCCTCGGCCGCGAGGGCGGCGCCGATGGCACTCGTGATGTGGTCGTAGCCCGGCGCCACGTCGGTCACGAGCGGCCCGAGGACGTAGAACGGGGCCTCGTGGCAGAGTTCCCGCTCCTTCTCGATGTTCATCTTCACGAGGTGCATCGGGATGTGCCCCGGCCCCTCGATCATCACTTGGCAGCCATTTTTCCAAGCCTTTTTGGTCAGTTCGCCGAGTGTCGCAAGCTCCGCGAACTGGGCTGGGTCGTTGGCGTCGGCCAAGCTGCCGGGACGCAAACCGTCGCCGAGGCTGAAAGTCACGTCGTAGGCGCGCATGATTTCGCAGAGTTCGTCGAAGTGCGTGTACCACGGGTTTTGCTGGTGGTGCGTCACCATCCACGACGCCATCAGCGAGCCGCCGCGGCTGACGATTCCGGTGATGCGGTTCCGCGCCAGCGGCACGTGCTCCAGCAGCACCCCCGCGTGGATCGTCATGTAATCGACGCCCTGCTTCGCTTGGTGTTCGACCATGTCGAGCAGCATGCGGGCCGTGATGTCGCGCGGGTCCTTCACGTTCTGGATGATCTGGTAAACCGGCACCGTGCCGATGGGCACCGGCGAGGCATCGATGATCGCTTGGCGGATGCCGTCGATGTTGCCGCCGGTGCTCAGATCCATCACTGTGTCGGACCCGAGGTGCACGGCCATGTGCAACTTTTCGAGTTCGTCGTCGATCTTGCCGGTCACGGCCGAGTTGCCGATGTTCGCGTTGATCTTGCATTTCGACGCCACGCCGATGCACATCGGTTCCAAGCCTTTTTTCAAGTGCTCGACGTTGGCAGGGATGACCATCCGACCCCGGGCGACTTCGCTGAGGATCAGTTCTGGGTCGAGGTCTTCGCGCTGGGCGACGAACGCCATCTCGGGGGTGACGCTGCCCGCGCGGGCGGATTCGAGTTGAGTCATTTGGCTGTTGCGGATTTGTGGATGCGGAGTTCGGATTTGAAGAATCGGGATGCGGAAATCTGAAAATCCGCAATCGCCAATCCGCAATCCGAATCGAGTCGCCTTCCTACCCCGGCAATTACCGGCGCAGGTTCGAAGGGTTTGATCTCAGCCCCCGGAACAACCGGCAGCACCCCTGGCGAGGTAGTTGTAGCCCGCGACGGGGATGAAACAAGGCGAGCCAGCCGCGTGACCTGCCGGATTCTGGGCGGGCGAGCCGGTCGCGTGAGCTGCCGAATTCTTTCGACGAATCAGAATCCGGCAGCTCACGCTGGCCGGCTCGCCTGGGTTATTTCATCATCCGCGCATCCAAGCAGACGATCTTGCCCGCGTCGCGGAGGTAGATCTTCCCGTTCACCACGGCTGGGAGCGCCCAGCATTCCGAGCCGGTGAGCACGTTGTCGATGCGTCCCAGCAGTTGGAAATTCTTGGGGTCGGTGTTGGTCAACACCAGCGTGCCGCGTTCGCTGAGGCATAACAGGGAATCGCCGACGAGGGTGCACGAACCTTTGCCCAAGCGATTGCGGACCTCGTCCGGCGGCCAGTCGGGCACGGCGGTTCCAGCGCGGAGATCCACGCAGCGGAGCTCGCGATCGTCGAAGCCGAAGAGGAAGCCGTCTTTGTGGACGCTGGTCGAATGGTGGTTCCGCATCAACTTGGCCCCGGGTTGGAAGTAGACGACCTTCGCCGAATCGCCGGAGATGCGGAGCGTGACGCAGCCTTTGTTGTACCCCGACGACACGAACACATAGTCTCCGGCGATCACGGGCATGGCGATATTGCCGAGGTTCGCCGTGACCCATTCGTGCTTCCACAGGACTTCGCCGGTGGTGGATCGAATGCCGAGGATCGACTTGCCAGTCACGGCGACGATCTGCCGGACACCGCCGAGGGTCGCGGCGACGGGGGAACTGTAGCCGCTGGGATCGGATTCGCACGCCCAGCGCCGATCGCCGGTGGTGCGGTCGAAGGCGACGACGGATCCTTTCTTGCCACCGGGTTGCACGATGACGAGGTCGCCTTCGATGAGGGGCGAACAGGCGATGCCCCACGTCGGCACCGGGGCTTGATAGTCGACGACAAGGTCGTGCTGCCAAGCGACGGTCGGCTTTTCACCGGGTGAGGCCGGGAGTTTCAACGCGGTGAATTGGCCCGCTGCGCCCACGGCATACGCGAAGCCGGCGTGGATCGTCGGCGTCGCCCGCGGGCCGCTCGGGTAGCCGATCGCTTTGTAATCGGCGGAGTAGTCGTGCGTCCAGATTTCATCGCCAGTGTCCGGGTTCAAACAGCGGATGCGTTCATTACCATCGAGGCGATCCATCGTGTAGAGCCGGCCGTCGGCGATGGCGAACGAAGAATATCCAC
>JBBRUN010000103.1:0-12824 GCA_038247765.1 Gemmatales bacterium
CGTACTACCGCGCCGTTCGCGGAGCACCACTTCGATCGCTTGCTCGTAGAGCGCATCGCGGTCGCGCATCTTCTCGCCGGCGTCGCCGCCACCGACCGTGTCCTTCGCCTTCAGATTCAGCAGTTCGCTCTCGAAGTTCGGCTCGTACTGGCCGAGTTCCTCCATGACGCGCTCGATCTCTTTGTCGTCGACGTACGCTCCTTGACCGCGGACGATGGTGCTCGTGCCCGGTTGCAGGAAGAGCATGTCGCCCATGCCGAGAAGCTTGTCAGCACCTTTTTCATCGAGCACGACCATGCTGTCGTTGCGGCTGGCGACCTGGAAGCAAATCCGCGCCGGCAAGTTCGACTTGATGAGACCCGTGATGACATCGACCGTCGGCCGCTGGGTCGCGAGGATCAGGTGAATCCCCGAAGCTCGTGACTTCTGCGCCAGTCGGATGATGTGCCCCTCGACCTCTTTCTTCATCGACATCAGCAGGTCGCCGACTTCGTCGACGATCACCACGATGTACGGCATCTTCCGGGGAATCTGCCGGCGTTCGTCTTCACTCTGCGGGTCGACGCGCTTGATGATCTCGTCGTAGCTCAGCTCGTTGTAACTCGCGATGTTCCGCACTCGGGCCCGACGCAGCAACTCGTAGCGCTCCTCCATTTTGTCCACGGCCCAACTCAGGATCGCCTCGGCTTTCTTGTCGTCAGTCACGACGGGGGACATGAGGTGCGGAATGCGGGCATAGTCGCTGAACTCCACTTTCTTAGGATCGATCAAGATCAACCGGCACTCGTCCGGCGCTCGGCTGAACAGGAAACTCTGGATGATCGAATTCAAGCAGACCGACTTCCCGGTACCGGTGCGGCCCGCGATGAGCAGGTGCGGCATCGTCGCCATGTCGTAGACCAGCGGCCGGCCTTCGACGTCCTTGCCGAGGTAGATCGGCAGCTTGAACTTGGCCGTCTTCGCGGTCGTCGCTTGGATGATCTCCTTCAACCGCACCGTCTGGCGATGTTCGTTCGGCACCTCGACGCCGACGGTATTCCGGCCGGGGATGCTCGCCACGATGCGGACGGACTGCACACCGAGGTTCAGGGCAATGTCGTCGGCCAACACCGTGACCTTGTTTAGCCGCAGACCGGTTTCGAGGGCGATTTCGTACTGCGTGATCACGGGGCCGGTGTGGATGCCGACGACGCGGACGACGATTCCGAAGTCGAGGAACGTCTTTTCGAGCAAGGCTGCGCGCTCGCGCAGTTTCTGTTCGTGGTCGGCGACGGGGAACGGATCGGCATCCGCGAGCAGCGCCAGCGACGGGAGTTCGTAACCATCGGGCAGGTTCGAACGCGGCTCTTCGACTTGTTCTTCGTCATCATCGCGCGGCGCGAGCCGGAAGGGTAATGGCGTCGGCTGGTTCGTAGCGGCGCGCTCGGTGTGCCGGTGGATCGGCACTGGCTCTTCGACCACCGGCACGGATTCGGCCGGTTCCGGACGGGTGATCGGGATATCGGCCGAGATGGCGATGCTCGGGCTTGGCATCGCCGTCAGCGGGATGAGTTCCGGCTTGGGCTTCGGTTTCAGTCGGTGGATCAGGGCATTCGCCATTCGGCAAACGAACGCATTCCCGCGGACGAGGCACCGCCAGCCGAAGCGGGCCGCGGTTCGGACGACGCCGTCGAAAGTCAGCAGCATGCCGGCGAGAATCGCCCCGGCCAGTACCAGTCCGGGGATCGGGAACGGGGCGAGCGCGTCGAGTCGGAATCGCAGCCACGCCCCGACGGAACCGCCGGGGCCGAAGATCGACACGTTCAGCGACAACGCCTTGTCAGCGAATGCCGAGGCCGTCGCGATCAGCACGATCCAACCGAGCGCACGCGCGCCGAGGCGCGGCCCACTGCGCCGGGCGATGTACAAGCCTAGGAGTGCGAACCAACCCGCCAGCAGGACGACGGCGCCGAGGCCGAGGGAATCGGTCAGCCGGGTGGCTAGTTCGACACCCTCATCGCCGAACCAAGCGGGACGCGCCAGCGCGATCGTTGTTGCGGCGCCGAGGCCGCCGAGGGCCACGGCGATGGCGTCGATCCTCCAGCGGGAAATCGGTGGGGCGACGGGTTCTGCCGGTGCCTGTGCAACTGCGAGTTTGAGAGTGCGCATAGCACGATTGTCCCGCAGGGCGGTGGAAACTGAAGGGAAACACAGCCCAGTCGGGCTGAAATCTCGGGCCGATCCCCGTGCCAAACCGCAAAGACCGCACAGCCGACTAAGATGGCACCATGCTCCACATCGCACTTTGGGAACCGGAAATCCCGCCGAACACCGGCAACATCGCCCGCCTCTGCGCGGCGACCGGGACGCGATTGCACCTGATCGGCAAACTCGGGTTCCGCATCGACGACTCCGCCGTCCGCCGGGCCGGCCTCGATTACTGGCCGCACGTCGATCTCGTTCAGCACGCCACTTGGGACGAATTCGCAGCGGTGGTACCGGGGCCGCATTGGCTCATCGATAACCCCGCCCCGCGTCGCTACACCGAGGCGACCTTCCGCGATGGAGATGTGCTGGTGTTCGGGAAAGAAACCACTGGGCTACCCGAGGAATTGCGAACCGCCCATGCGGAACGATTGCTGAGCATCCCCATGCCGACCGGCAAAGTCCGCAGCCTCAACCTCGCTACCTCCGCCGGAATCGTGTTGTACGAAGCGTACCGGCAAATCGGCTTCGGTTGAACCGGTTTCCCCGCGTCGCCGCGATCGCATGCGAGGGGCCGCGCTTCGATAGTCGATCTCTTCCGAATGCTCACCGTTGTTCCGCACAATCCCACCGTATTGGCCCTGCCGACGATGCCTGAACTGCTCGCGTACGTCCACGCGGAGCTTTGCGGTTTCGACCGCCTCGACCCGGAGCAAGCGCCGCTGAAGCAAGCGCCGCTCGTGCGCCGGGGCCGGGTTTGCGGTTTGGTCTTCCACGTCGAAGGGCCGCGGATGCTGCGCACTTCGGCCGTCTGGGCCGCGGACGAGAACCGCATCTTGCTCTATGACAGCACCGGCGTCCGCGCCCGCGAAGTGCGACTGACCGAATCGCCCGAACCGGTGAACCTCAAGAAAGCCGCGTGATCCGGTTGTCGCGGTTGTTTCGCCCCTTCCGATTTCGCATTCGTCGTTCCCGCGTCCGCCTTTGAGCGCCGCCGGCCCTTCCCGTCGAAGGTATGATGTGAGGAACCCCGTTCGCCCGACAGGATGGTCGCCGTGAGTGCCGGTGCGCTCGAACATTCATTACCGGAGATCGCGCTGGAACCGGCCCCGCCGGAGCCGGGGCGGGGCTTGTTCGCGTCCGCCGGGGATTGGTTCGAAGGCCTCGGCGATTGGTCGATCTTTTCTCTCCGCGCCATCTCCGGACTGTGGTCGCAACACTTGAAGTCGCGGGAATTGCTGCGGGTCTGCGTCGAAGTCGGCGTCAGCAGCGTCGGCGTCGTCGCCGTGACGGGCCTGTTCATCGGCATGGTGCTTGCCGTGCAGACGTACTCGCAGTTCCACCTCATCGGGCTCGATACCTCCCTCGGCGCCGTCATCCATATGTCGGTGATTCGCGAACTCGGGCCGGTGCTCGCGGCCGTCATGCTCTCGGGCCGCGTCGGCACCGCCATGGCCGCGCAACTCGGGACGATGCGCGTGACGGAACAAATCGACGCCATCGCCTGCCTCGGCGTCGATCCCGTGAAGTACTTGGTCGCCCCGCGCGTGTTGGGGTGCATATTGATGATTCCGCTGTTGACGGTGCTCGCCAACGCCATGGGCGTGCTCGGCAGCAGCGGCATCTGCCTGTACGTCTTCCACATCGACGACTTCCACTACTGGGAGCACACGAGGAACTTCGTGAAGCGCTTCGATCTGCTGTCGGGTTTGGCGAAGTCGCTCGTCTTCGGCGGCGTGCTCAGCCTCATTTGCTGCCACCGGGGCTTCCACTGCAAACCCGGCGCGGAGGGCGTCGGCAAAGCCGCAACCGAAGGCTTCGTGCTCTCGTTCGTGGCGATCATGTTCCTCGATTTCGTCATGGCCATGCTGTCGACGACGCTCGCCGATTTCATCTGGCCGGCCGTCGGCGCCAAGGTCGCCTGAGGAACCCCGATGCCCGACCCCATCATCCAACTCCTCGGCGTGTCCGTCCGCTTCGGCCGGCAGCAGGTGCTCAGCAACGTGCACCTGAATATCTTCGCGCACGAGACGCTCGCGCTCATCGGCGAGAGCGGCTGCGGGAAATCGGTGACGCTGAAATTGATCGTCGGGCTATTGCAACCGACCGAGGGCGAGGTGCGGTTCGAAGGGAAGCCGCTGCACGCGATGCGCGAACGCGAACTCGTCGCCATGCGTCAGCGCGTCGGTTTCTTATTCCAAGGTGCGGCCTTGTTCGACAGCCTCACGGTGTTCGATAACGTCGCTTTCGGCCTGCGGGCAAAGGGGTTGAAGCGGCACGACGAACTCGAGCCGCGCGTGCGTCGGAGCCTGCAAGACGTGGGCCTGACCATCGCGGCGGAAACCAAAATGCCGGCGGAGCTATCCGGCGGCATGCGCAAACGCGTCGGGCTGGCGCGGGCCCTCGCCATCGAACCGGATGTCATGCTCTACGACGAACCGACCACCGGTCTCGACCCGATCATGACCGACGTCATCAACGAATTGATCCTGCAAACGCGGGCCAAGCGGCCGATCACGAGCGTGGTCGTCACGCACGAAATGCGGACGGTGCAGAAGGTCGCGGACCGCGTCGTCATGCTCTTTCCGCAGACGCGGTTGCAGGCGCACGAACCGCAGCTGATTTACGACGGCCCCGCGGCCGGCCTGACCACCTGCGAAGATGCCCGCGTCCGGCAGTTCGTGCTGGGCGAAGCGCGCGATCGATTGACCGACAACCGGGAAGCAGCCGAAACCGCTTGAGGAGTTCCACCATGGCCGAACGGGCACTGAAACGCAAACTCGGCGTCTTCGTCGCGGGGACGCTCGCGATCCTCACGGGGCTCGTCGTGCTCTTCGGCGGCGCGCCGACGCTGTTCAACAGCCGCACCAAATACACGGTGCTCTACCCCGAAGCGCCGGGTGTCGCCACCGGCACGCCCGTGCGAAAATCGGGCGTTCGCGTCGGCCAAGTGACCGGCGTCGACATCGACGAATCGAACGGCCAAGTCCGCGTGAACATCGAAGTCGAGAACAAATACCGCCCCCGGCTGAACGAGGAACCGGCCATCTCGCGCGGGCTTCTGTCGGGCGATACGACGCTCGACTTCATCCCCAAGACCGACCTCAAAGGCCAGCCGATGCCGCGGGCGGAATCGATCCCGCCCGAAACGGAAATCGTCGGCGTGCCACCGTTGAACACGCAGCGCTTACTGAACCAAGCGCAGGGGGCGATCCCCAATGCGCAGGATGCCCTCGTGAAATTCAGCGCGACGATGTCCCGCTTCGACGCCGTCGGCCCGAAGGCCGAGAAGGCGCTCGACGAGATCGCGGCGTTCGCCCGGCTGGCGCGCGAGCTCGTCCCCGAACTCCGCGAGACAAACAAACGCGTCCAAGATTTCATCGGCGCCGACGGGCCACCCGAGCTGAAGAACCAAGAGATCGCCCTTCGCAAAGCCGACGAGCCCGAACCGGCCAACCTCAAGACGCTCGTCCGCGAAGTCCAAGATTTCGTGAAGACCTACAAGCCCCTCGGCGAAGACCTGCGCGGCTTGCTGAAAGTCGTCGAACCGGAGCTCACGGCGTCGCTGAAGTCACTGCGGACACTGACCGAACGGGCCGGGATGTTCCTGACCGACGACAACCGCAAATCGATCACCGACATCCTGAAGACGCTGCAAACCGCGAGCGCCGATTTGCTGACCGAAGAGAACAAGAAGAACGTCAACGCCATCTTGAAGAACGTGAACGCGGGGAGCGAAGACCTGACGAAGACCATCCGCCTCGCGGCGATTCTGCTCGACCGCGCCGAGGGGACGCTGAAGGAACTCAACGGCCGGCTCGCCGAGGCGAAGGGGTTGATCGCGAACTTCGACAAAGCGAGCAAGCCGATCGCCGACAACGCCGAGCCGGTGATGAAGAACATCGCCCTCGCGGCGGAGAATTTATCGAAGACGCTGATCGACGCGCGGGCGGCCATCGCCGCGTTCAACAAGTCCGACGGTACCGTCGGCAAGATTTTGAACGACCCGCAGTTGTACAACCAACTCGTCGATGCGGCGTCGAACTTGAACCGCACGCTGATCCGCGCCGAGAAGATCGCCAAGGATTTGGAAGTGTTCGCCGACAAGGTCGCCCGCAAGCCGGAGACCATCGGCATCGGTGGGGCGCTGCGCCCGAGCACCGGTTTGAAGGAAGCCCCGACCGCCCCGCTCGGGCCGACGCCCTACCCGTACCCGGCACCCGGTTCGGGCCGGATCGACGGCCCGCTGCAGCCGATCCCGCCGATTCCGGGCGGGGCGTTCCAACCGATTCCGCCGGTGTCGAGTTTCAAGGGCGATGCCGGGCCGAGGGTCTCGCAAACACCGACCCGACCAAACCTCGGCGATCTGCCACGGGAGCGGTGAGGTTCACTTCCCGATCTTCAACAGCACCGACTTCGCGGCGAACTCGGTGCCGTTCTTCTCCAGCTTCGAAAGCACCACGATGGGTATTTCCATCGGCTTCACCCATGGCTCGGCGTAGATCACGATCTCGCGTTCGGTTTCTTCCGGAAGTACCAAGATGCCGCTGAGGCCGATGTTTTCGACGCGGACACCGTGGGGCAAACCGCGCACATCGAGCGGCACCCGGCCCGCGAAGCCCTTTGCCCGCGTGATCGTCACTTTCATTTTGGCTTCGTGCCCCGGCAGCACTGACAGTGCGGTGACACTGGTCACCGTGGTCAACTCCCCCGGTTCGACGAGGCTCGGTTTGCCGCCCGTCGCTTCGCGCAGCGCCGGTTTGCCTGCGATCTCGGCTTCGCCACGGATGCGGATAAGCCCGGTCTCCGGGGCGGTTCCGGCGGAACTCAGGGCGACGGTCGCACTCGCCTGATCGGCTTCGATGATCGTCTCCGGGGCGGTGAACCCGGCGGGCAGTTCGAACTTCACCCGGATCGGGCCGGTGAATCCGTCGGTCCGCGTCGCGGTGACGGTGATCGGCACTCCGGCGTTCTTCCACACTTTCGGATCCCCGGGCGCCATCCGCAGTTGGTAATCGGGTCGCGCGGGTCGCAGAGCGATCCGGTAGCCGTACCGTTCGCCACCACCGCCGTGGGCGTCGCGCACGTTGGCGAAATAGATGCCGGTCGCGGGGGCTGTGAACAGCAAGAACGAATCTTTGCCGAAGCCAGGGCCGCCGTCGTCGTTGCGGAAAGGCAGGGCGAAGGTGGGCAGGCCGTTGGGCGGGAAAGTCGAGCCGGGCGGGTGGAATTCGACTTTGTACATCGGGGCGTTTTGCGCGTGGTGCGTCGGCGTCGTGCCCCGGAAGCCGAGGCGTTTGCCGTCGAGTTGGACGAACTGGCAATCGTCGTCCGGGTTCTTCGGCAGCGCTTTGATCCGCATCAAATCGGAACCGACGTAGAGGTAGTCGTTGGTGCGGAGTTCGTTCCACGTATCGAGGCGGATGCCCGGATTGGCCGAGTCGTGATCGCGGAAAGTCGTGAAGGTCTGCGAGACGCTGCGCAGCGTCGCTTGTTCGACCGGTTTGTGCTGGGCATCCCGGATTTCGAGGAGCGAATCGAGTTTCGAGCCCCAGCGCGCCGCGTGCACTTCGACGGCGAAGACGTCCCCCGCTTTCGCTTGAAACGGAATCGAAACGTCGGCCTTCGGTTTGGCGAGGACGCCTTCGTTGCCGGGATCCACCGCGACGACCAAGCTCGCCGAGCCGAGGGGCACTTCGCCGCGGATCGTCGGCAACGGGACCGGCACGCGGCTGCCGAAGGGAGCATCGGCGGGAATCGCCACGGGGATGTCGAAGCCGTTCGGCGAACCGAGGTTGACGCCGCGGACGCGGACGGTCGGTTTCTCGCCGCGCAAGGCCCCGAGCGGTTGAACGGCGGTGATGATCGGGATCGGCCCGACCGAGAGGCGGTAGCCGAAGTCGGCCCCGCCGCGGAATTCTTTGTCGCCCACCGAGAGGGCGTACGTGCCGGCGGCGGGTACGCGGTATCCGAGATGAGCCGTGAACGATTCCACCACGACTTGGCCTCGGTCGTCGATCAGCGCGAGGATCGGGTCGAACTTCTTGGCGTCGGCGACGTTCGTCACGATTTCGAAACCGAGTTCGTCCCCGGCTTTGGCGTCGATGCGGAAGTAGTCGGCGCGGCCGGGGCGGTCGAGCGCGGCGGCGACGGTCGCGGGCCAGGCGAGCGTCGCGGCGGTCTTGGCCGAGTCGGTGGTGCCCTTCAACTCCTGCAACGGGAAGCGATCCTTCGTCCCCGGCGCCTTCGGTTTCGCGGGCAGTGGCGACTGTTGCACGTTCCCGGTCTTGGCGTCGATCAGTTCGAGCACGCCGTCGAATCGGCCGAGGGCGAATTGCGATCCGTCGGGTCGCAGTGCCGCCGCGAGAATGCTATCCGGCTTGGCCGGGAGTGTGAGGCTCTCCTTCAGCGTCACGGCCGACCACGACTTGACGATGCGATCTTCGCCGACGGAATGGATCGCGCCCTCGGCCGTCGGCCCGAGCAATTTCAGCACGCCGGACCGATGCGCGAACTGCGAATGCACGAGCTTGCCGCCGCCGGCATTGGCGTTCCAGACGCGGATGCTTTTATCGACACCGGCGGCGAAGAGCTGTTTGCCGTCGGGCGACCACGCCACGGTGTAGACCCAATCGGTGGAATCGCCGAGGCTGTACAGACGCATGCCGGTGGCCGTGTCCCAAATTTTGACGGTGCGATCCGCCGAGCCGGTGGCGAGCAGTTTCCCCTCGGGGTGGAACTTCAACGCGTAGACGGCGTCGCTGTGATCTTTCAGCGTCAGGATCGGTTGGTCGGTCGCGCCGACCGTCCAGAGTTTCACCGTGCGGTCGTAGCTTCCGGTGGCCAGCATCTTGCCATCGGGGCTGAAATCGAGGGCGTAGATAGCGTCCGCGTGCGCGGCGATTTCGGTCGGCTTCCCGGTCTTGTCGTAGAGGCGGACGATGCCGGACTTACCGGGGACGCCGCTGGCCACGGCCAAGAGGCCATCCTTGGAGTAGGCGAGCGTCGTGACGCGCTCGGTCTGATTCGGGTATTCCTTGGCGATGGTGCCGGAGACGGGGTCGATGATATGAACGACACCGCGCGACCCGGCGGCCAGGAGCTTGCCATCGTGCGAATAGGCGACGGCCGATACCGGCGCCGCGGCCAATCCATTCGCGACTGCAAGGGCGATGAGCAAGAGCGCGTATGCGATACGGAGCATAAAAGCACCGGGAGATGTTGTTGAGTTTTACTGTGGCGGGGAGTTTCACAACCCGCCGTGGAACGCTATTGGCGGCAAGTTGGAAACTCGCCGCCACGATCTGTGGTTAGTGGTTGAACAAGAATTCCTTGCCCGTGAGCACGGCCCAGATGGCGTCTTCGATGGTTTCGCGGTGCGCGGCGGGGGACTCCCGCCGGCCATCGGCCAAGGCCGCCGTCAAGGTCTTCGCCTCCGATGCACTCGGCGCTCGCGCCAACGATAATTGGAAGAGGCGCTTCACGATCTCGCCGTCGTCGAGTTTGTCCGCGATCCACTTGGCCACGACCGAATTCTTAACGCGCAGTTTCTCGTTCAGTGTCTGCCCGTTGTTGAGGTGCAGCGCTTGCGTCACGCTGGAATCTTTGGTGATTTCGCAGGAGCAGGTTTGGCTGCGCTCGGCCCGGCCGAAGGCATCGAGAAATTGGGATACCAACTGCGAATCGGGCAATTGCATGGCCCGCGTCCCCGCCGGGTAGAGGGCGCTGTTCGCCGAGCCGCCGCTGCTGCCGATGTTCAGTTGGCCGAAGGCCGTCGGCACCCCGGCGATGTCCGAGTAGGCATCGAGGATCACCTCGGCCGACAATCGGCGGAGGAGGTAGTGCGAATAAAAACGGTCGTCGTCGGCATTCCCCGGTACCGGCCTCGACGAGCGTTGATAGGCCGAAGAATTCAGGATCATCCGCATCAGGTGCTTCAAGTCGAACTTGTGTTCGACGAAGTCTTTCGCGAGGGCGTCGAGCAGTTCGGCGTTCGTCGGCGGGTTCGTATCGCGGTGGTCGTCCTCGGCTTCGACCAAGCCCCGACCCATGTAGTTCTTCCAGACGCGGTTGACGATGGCCTTGGCGAAGAACGGATTCGTCGGCTCGGTGAGCCAATCGGCGAAGAATTCGCGCCGATCTTGCGGACTGTCCACTGGCAACGCCTTGCCACCGAGCGGCGTCGGCGCCATCGCGATGCCGCGGCGGAGGTGGAGGGCGTCGCCGGAGCCGAGGCTTTGCACGAGCACCTCGCCGGGGCGGTCGCCGTTCTTCAGGCCGACGCGGCTGAACAGATTCGCCATCTGCCAGTATTGATCCTGCGTCCATTTTTCGAGCGGGTGGTTGTGGCACCGGGCGCAGGTGATCGACGTGCCGAGGAACGTGAGGGCCGTCGATTCGGCGAGGTCGGAGACGTCCTTGTGCATGACGAAGTAGCCGCCGCCGGTGGAGAGCGAACTGCCGGAAGCGGTGAGGATTTCGCGGGCGAATTTGTCCCACGGTTGGTTGTCGGCGACGCTCTCGCGGACTTTACGATACGCGCCCCAGACCGACGGTTGCGAGAGTTTCCGCGTCGAAATCAGGAGTAGGTCGCTCCATTTGTGCGACCAGAAATCGACGTACTCCGAACGGGCGAGCAAGGCGTCGATCAGTTTCGCGCGCTTGTCTGTCGAAACATCCGCGAGGAACTTTTCGAGCTCCGCCGGCTTGGGCAAGATTCCGCAGGTGTCGAGGTGAGCGCGGCGGATGAATTCGGCATCGGTGCTGGTGGGCGACGGCGGCACCCGCAGCAATCGGAGCTTAGCGAGGATCGGCCCGTCGATGAAGTTGTTCCGCGCGGCCTTGGCGAAGACGGCATCGTCGACGGTATTGGCGAACGGCACGGTCACGGTCGCGGTGACGACCCGGCTGCCGAACAACACGGCGATGGCCGTTTCCCCGGTGCCCACGACCGCCACGGCGCCGTCTTCGTCCACGGTGGCGACGGTCTCTTCGCTGCTGGTGAACTTCGCCCAGCGGGTCACGTCTTCGACGACGCCGTCGGAGTAATGGGCCATCACGGTCACGCGGAAGGCGTCCTTCGGCTTCAGCAGCGACAGCGGCGGGAACACTTCGATCTTCGTCAAGGCCGCGTCGGTGCCCTTCGGCCCGGCCGCGCCCGCCGCGATCCAGTCCTTCACGATCATCGCATTCACGGAATCCTTGGGGAATCGGGTGCCGCCGCCGTGGGGCACGGTGCGCGTCGCTTTCTTGATCAGCAAACTCTCGGCTGGTTCCTCGCAATCGACTCGCCGGCCGAGGGCTTGGCGCGTCAGCACGAAGTGATCGGAGTCGGAATCGTAACCCCGCAGCGAGAGCTTCAACCCGCCCTTGCCGGCGAGCGCCCCGTGACACGCTCCGGAGTTGCAGCCCGCGCGCATCAGGATCGGCTGGATGTGATTGGCGAACGTACGGACGTTCGGCTTTTCAAACTGCTCGACTTTCACCGGTACCTTGGCGATGCGACCCCCGTGCGACACGAGGACGTGCGTCTCGCCGTTGCCGGTGGGCAGCAGGACTCCGTTGGCATCGACGGCGGCGACTTTCGGATTGTCGCTGCTGAACTTGGCTGATTCCGTGACCGCAGCGGTCGCCCGGCCACGGGCGGAATCGAACGCGCTGAGTTGTACGGTCGCTTGCGGCCCCGTCAGCGTGACCGCTGGCGGGAAGACGACCAATTCGGCGGCGTTCGCTACCGCGGCTGCGAGAACCGACGCTAAGAATGAACCGAAGAACCGCATGATCGCCTCGGGAGAGAGAGACGCGGGAATCATTTGCCGGAAGCGACCATCACGATGATGTATCCGACGCCGGCGAGGAATGTCAGAAGTTCCAAAAATCCGAGGACGATGCCGGTGATGGCGTGGGCTTGGCCCTTGGCCTCGGGATATTGCCGGGCGTGCTTCAGTCCCAGGAAACCGAGGACGATCGGCACGATGCCGAAGATGCCGAGGAACAAGAAGCAAGAGATTAGCCCGAAGACGCCGCAGTAGTATGCGGCCAAGGCTTTGGGATTTTTGTAGGGGATCAACCCGCCGGTATCGTCGCCCCGACTGCGGCGGCGCCGGCGCGGGCGGTCGCCCGGATCGCCGTAGTCTTCATCGTCCTCGTCGCTCCGGCGTCGGGGGCGTTCTTCGCCGTCATCGTCGTCACTCGCACGCCGGGCACGGGGGCGGTCATCGTCGTCGTTCAAAGGCATAGAATCTCCGGATTCAGGACGGTTTGTCGGCGAGTTTGGCTTTCAGTGCAGCGAGTTCGGCGAGCAATTCGGAGTTCAGCGCCTCGGCTTCGCTCGCTTTCTTCGCCGAAAGCTCGGCTTTCTGGCGTTCGGCTTTGGCATTCTGCCGTTCGGCTTCGGCCTTCAGCCGTTCGGCCTCGTGGAATGTCGGGGCGAGTCGGCCGTCGGAGTGGAAGAACCGCGGATACCGATCGTCCGCCGTGTGGTAATCGCCCTCCCACCAGCCGAAGTCGAGGCCGAGTTGATCGCAACGGAAGCGACCGCTGACGGCGGGAATTTCCCGGTAGTGGCCCGACTCCAATCGCCAGCCGCGAATCGTTTCGCGGTCCGGTTCCACGATGAAGTATTCCGGCGTTTGGAAAAC
>JBBRUN010000104.1:0-12794 GCA_038247765.1 Gemmatales bacterium
CGATGGTCGGGTAGGCGATGGCTTGGAAGACCGGGGCGTCGCCGAAGTCGATGAGGCGGTGGAGGCGGGTGTTCGTGGCGAGGAACTCGCGGAGTTTGCCGCCGTAGCCGGAGCGGAACCACTTGTTCGAAGTGATGAAGGCGAACTGCCCGCCCGGTTTGAGGAGCTGGATGCCGCGCTCGTAGAAGTAGACGAAGAGGTCGGCGACGCCGGTGTAGCATTGGAACTGCTTGAGCTTCGGCTTGAGGTGCTTGATGGCCTCCTGGCGGACGTACGGCGGATTGCCGACGATGATGTCGAACCCGCCGTCGCGGAACACTTCGGCGAAGGCGACGCGCCATTCGACGACGCCTGGCTGCACCGCGAAATCCTCGGCGATTTTTGCTTCGATCGCATCGATCTTCCCGCGCCACTCTTCCTTCGCCGGCCCGTGGGCTTGCAGGAACTCCGCCTTGAGTTCGGCCAGTTCGTCGGCCCGGTCTTTGAGAGCGCCTTCATCGAGACTGCGGCTTTCGGACGGATCGCGGCCCAGCAGGCTGTCGCCGCAGCGGATTTTGTAATCGAGGTTGGGCAGCGGCTTCGGGACGGCGCCGGTGTATTCGACGGCGAGGCTGAGCCAGAGCCGGAGTTCGGCGATGTGGACGGCGAAGGGATCGAGGTCGACGCCGAAGAGGTTGGTGCTGATGATTTCGAGCTTGCGCTTGTAGATCGATTCGTGATCCGTGGCGTGGACGGCGAAGAGGAGATCGCGGAGGCGGAGGAGTTCCTGCATCATGCCGAGGAGGTAGGCCCCGCTGCCGCAGGCGGGATCGCAGACGGTGATGGTGCGCAGGGCATCGAGGACGGATTGGAGATCGGTCAGCCCGTGCGGGTCGCCGTCGTCGACGAAGCGGGCGATGGCGGCCGCGGATTGCCCGGTGGCCCGGAGATAGTGTTTGAGCGCCTCGCGGCACATGAACGAGACGACGGCGCGCGGCGTGTAGTAGCTCCCCGATTCGTGCCGGCCGGTGACGAGTTCTTCGAAGACTTTGCCGAGCATTTCGGGATCGACGGCGACTTCGACATCCAGCGGCGTCGATTCGGCGACCGTGAAGTTGTACTTCTCGAAGAGGTCGAGGATGTCGCCGAAGGCGGGGTTGGGGATGATCACTTTCCCGCGCGCATCGAACGGGGCGGCGGGGGCAAATAGGCCGCCATTGAGGAACGGCACGCGGTCGCATTTTGCTTTCGCATCGGGGGTGCGGAGTGCGTCCGGTGTGTTCAGGCAATCGAAGAAGAGCGCGTGCAGCCGGTCGTCGAGGAAGTTTTCCTTCCGGGATTCGGCTTCCGCGAAGAGCGCCCGCAGGTAGTTCTTGTCGCCGCGGAATTCGAGCCAGCCCTTCTTCTGGATGAAGTAGAGGAAGAGCAGGCGGTTGAAGAGGCGCTGGGTGTAGAGCCGGCATGCTTCTGCATCGCGGATGCCTTTCACCCGCGCTTCGACGGCCGCGAAGAGGGACTTGAAATCTTTGAAGAAGCGGTCGGTGACGGCTTCGACATCGAAGGCGGTTTTCCAATTGCGGAGCCAGGCGGCGGAATCGGCGGGGTCGTCGGGCCAGCGTAGCCGGCGCAGATTCTCGGTGACGACGGTGCGATTGTGGCTCGACTCGGTCCACTCGAATGCCGAGAGCTTGGCGACGGCCCCGGCGGCCTGATCGAAATGGACGAAGGTGATCCCCTTCTCGGAGCCGCGATCGTGCGAGCAGACGAAGAGGAGGTTTTCGAGTTCCCAAGTCGGCCGGTCGGCGGGGACGGCGCTCGCGCGCTTGCCGCGGACGAAGGCGCGGAGGATTTTGCGCAGGGCCGCTATGCCGAGGGACCTCTTGTGGAACTGTAGGAAGATGATGCCCCACGGCTGGCTCCCGGCGAGCGGACGCAGCGTGCGGATTTCGATGCCGGTGAAGGCTTCGCCGGCGGGGAGGCCGAGTTCGGCGGGGGTGTAATCGAAGGTGTGGTCGTCGAAGCTCGCGCGGTCGTCGAACGGCCAGCCCAGCTCATCGAGCAGGTAGGCCGCGAGTTGATCGAACGAGCGGATTTTGCCGAGTGGGGTGGCCGGCATCAATTCAGCTCCATCCAAGCTTTAAGGACCGGGGCGACGCCGACGGGGGCCTGCACGCTCTTCATATAGCCGTTCTTGATGTGCTTTTCGATCTTCACCCGCACATCGGCGAGGGTTTCTTTCGGGATCGCGCAGACGCGCGGCGTCTCGGGGACGCAGCGCACCCCCGGGGCGATGTCGGTGGGGTTCTCCGCGATCTTGCCGGTGGCGAGGTCGTAGAGGAACCATGCGGCGCGGCCGGCGTCTTCGGTCCAGGGCTGTTCGCCGGCTGCGTCGGGCTTGGCGCTCGCGTCGCGGCCCGGCAGGGCGTAGCAGAAGAATACGGCCCGCGTCCCCGGCGTCGGATGTCGCTTGCCGCTGAAGACACGCCCCGGCAGCGCGGCGAGCCGCTCGGGCAGTGTCGGGTCGGCGACGACGAGCCGGTCGTACTCGGTTTCCAACCGCTCGGCAGGCGTGAGTTCGCCGTCGTACTCGTGGTTGAAGTTCCGGAGCGCTTCGAAGTCGTCCTCGGGGTGGAGTAGTTTCTTCCCTTCGATGCCGAAGGTTTTCGAGATGCGCAGCGTCTTGTGCGTGACCTTGGTGTAGAGCTTCAGCAGGCCTTCGAGATCGTCCGGCGGGAGGAAGTTCCAGTAGGCGACCGTGCCGCGGAGTTCCTTCTGCTCCGGGTGATCGGCGAGCAGGCGCTTCTCGATGTCCGGGTTCAGGCGGCGATCGACGCGGCCGATGCGTTGCATGAGCCGCACGGGGTTCCAGTGGAGGTCGTAGTTGATGAGCCGGGTGGCATCCTGAAGGTTCAAGCCTTCGGAGAGAACATCGGTGCTGATGAGGACGCGGGTTTCGGTCTGCCCGCTCTCGGCGAGCTTGGCGCTGGAGGTGCCGTTGTAGTACGGGGCGAAGCGGCGGATCACGTCGCCACGGTCGCCCTTGGTGCCGCTGTCCACCTGAGCGACGCCTTCGATGCCGGCGAGGTCGAGTTGCTGCTTCAGGTAACGGGCCGTCTCGGCGAACTCGGTGAAGATGAGCACCTTGTTCTTCTTCAGCACTTTGTCGGTCTTCAGCAGCTTGATGAGCGACTTCAGCTTGTCGTCGTGCTTCGGCTCGAACTTCTGGAGTTCGCTGAGGAACGCGCCGAGTTCTTCGAGGTCGGAGAGGGTGTCGTCGAACATTTCGGCCAGGTTGAACCGACCTTCGTCTTCGATCTCGGCCGCTTCGAGCATTTCCTCCGTGACGAAGTCCTCTTGGATTTCTTCCTCGTCCTCGACTTCGGTGAAGAGATCGAGTTCGCGGGTTTTCGAGCTGGCCACGAGGTCGGCGTGGCGCTTGTTCCATCCGTCGAGGCGGCGGAGTTGGCCAGAAGTTTTGCCGTACTTCACGGCGAAGGCGAGCAGCTTCTTGAGGAGCCGGTTGCAGGAGAGTTCGAAGGCTTTGGCCGAACTTTCGAACCGCTTGAGGAACTGCGTCCGGATGAGGGCGATGACCTGCTTCGACCGGCCGACATCGAACTCGGTGCCGGGGACGATGGTTTGGTCGAGGAGGTAGTCGTACGGGTTGTAGATCGCCAGCGCGAAAAGCGGCTTCTCCTTCGCGAAAGCCTGCTCGATCATTTCGAGGAGCTTGCCGAAGGTTTTCTTGGCCGAATATTCCGCGACCTGCGGCGGCGCGCGATCCGGGAAAACGGCGCTCGATCCGCCGTGGAGTTTTTGGCTCTCGCGGACGAATGTCCGGCTGCGCTGGACGATGATTTCTTCGGTGAGCGGATCTTTGGCGAGGACGTTGCTGACTTCGAGGAGGTCCGGTCCGGCCTCGCCGCTCGAATTCAGTTCCTTGTCGAGCTTGCGGATGTGGCCCGGCAGCGAGTGGATGCCGATGCCTTTGAAGTGGTCGGCCTTTCGTCGGGAGAACAGCTCGATGAGGTGCTGGAGGTCGGTGAGCCGGTTGTTCACCGGCGTCGCGGTGAGGAGGAAGACCTGCTTGTCGTCGCCGATGAGGTCGAAGAGCTGGTGGTGCCGGGATATAGCCCGGACGCCGCGGCCGGGGATCCGTTCGCCGGTGCCGGCGTGGCCGAGGTTGCGGAAGTGGTGGGCTTCATCGACAACGACGACATCGGCGCGCTCGTGGATGGAACGGAATTGTTCCGGGAAATCGCCGCCCCGGCCGAGGTCGGTGTGGTTGAAGATTTCGAGCCCGCTGAATTTGCCGAACAGGTGCGGGGCGTAGTCGTACAGGGCCCTTTCCCAGACCGGCTTGCGGCCAGACTTGGGGACGATCAGGACGACTTTCTTCCTCTGTTTGAGGATGAGGTACTCCAGCAGCATGATGCCGACGAAGGTTTTGCCGAGGCCGACGCCGTCGCAGAGGAGCGCCCCGTTGTGCTTATCCGCGATGTTGACGAGCTGATGGAAACCGTCCTTCTGGTACTTGTCGAGCTGCTTGTAAACCCGCGAGTGCTTATCGAACCACTCGAAATCGGACGGTTCCAAGCGGCGGTGCAGTTCGTGGAGCGCCTTGGCGTAGACCTCGAACGGGGTGTAATCTCGCGTGTGGCGCTCGATGGTTTTCAGGATTTCGGGCGTGACATCCTCAGCCTGCTCCCAATGCTCCTCGTACCACTCTTGGAGAACCTTGACCTGGCCGCCGGTGATCTGGATGTTCAGCTCGATGTTCTCGGTCAACCCCGGATAAGTGAAGTTAGACGATCCGACAAGCGCGGAGGATCCGACGACTTCCAATCGCGCGTGGGTGAGGTACGCCTTCGCGTGGAACTTGTCCTTGCGGTAAACCCGGCAAACGATTTGCCCGGACTGGATCGCCGCGACGATGGCCGGAACTCCGGCGAGGAAATCGTTCTTCTTCTTCTCGGCTTCCAAACTGTTGTCGAGCCGGTCGCGGACGTTCTTCACGCCCTCGGCAAAGGCCGCTTTGGTGCGGAGGGATACCTCGTCGCCCATCAGGATGCGGATGCGATCGACCTTCTTCCATTCGTCGCCGAGGGCCAAGAGCGAGCCGATTTCGAAGTAGCCGGTGGCGATGTCGAAGGCTTTCGAGATCGGGCACCAGTCGTGGAGGTACCGCAGCGCCTTCCAGTCGGCGTCGCTGTTATCGACGATGAAGAGTTCGCTCCCCGTCTTGCTCGTGCGCGTCGGCATCGTGGGGCGTCCTTTGGATCGTTTCGAGAACAGAGTGATGAAGAGCGTCAGGGGAGGGACATTCTGGCAGTAGGCCCCGTCTAAAGCAAGGAACAACATCGAAGCTGCGAATCCCGATGGCGTCGTGAAAAAACTGAGGAAACGCTTTCCTCGCCGAATTCGATCGCACAAAATTAAGGGCGGGTTGTTGTCGGCTGATCCCCGGCAGCATGAAATCGGCCTGCCCAAACCTACGAGCATACACTATGAGCCGGCTTGCTGTTCCCCGTGGGAACGGGTGGGATCCGCCACCCACTCCTTTCAAATTAACCTCTGCTTCGCCTTTCTGGCCGGGGCTTTCAAGCGAAGATCGGAAGATAGCCAAGAAGACGGAAACACTCCGCCCGCTCATGACCCTTTGGATGGCGCAACAGGCTCTCCGCAAGTCCCTGATCGATTTGCGGCTGGCCCGAATTTTGAAGGATTGGCAATCGCTGTCGGATCGCTTGACCAGAGTCAAGAAAGCTGTTTTCGGAGATCGGGCTGATGAGCAGTTCCGTGGGGAACTGCTCCACCCCTGTCGGGTGCGGTTGATCCTCTTGGGAGCGCCTGCAGAAGAAGCCGAGAGGATTTCCAAGGAGTTGGTCGAAAGCGCAATTGGACTGAGGACGGCCGGGGAATGGAGGCCGGATGCAACACGCTACCCAGGGCGAGCTGACCCGAGCTCGGACATTCGCCGGTGGGGATACAGCCAAGGTGAGCAGCGAGATCAGGCGGCGCGGTGTTGGAATGAAGACGGCCAGAAACTGAAAACAGCGCGCGCCGAATGGAGCGGGCCGTTCTTGGACGACGAACTCCGTGCATTCGCGGAAGATCCTCCACCCGATCCCTTCTTCGCAGCGCAAGGATTCCGAGTTGACCAAAGTGCTTTGGGTTCACTGCCAGCTCGTTCACTCAGCGCACCGGACGGCTTTACCGATCGAGCGGTGGAATATGCCACCAGACATGTGCAGAGTCTGTTTTTCTCGGCGAGGCACCTGATACTTTTGGCTGACGACCCTTCGAAGGTAGATCCTGAACGAACTGACGAGGCCGCTCTTTCACTCGACGAACTATCCCGTTCTCTCTGCTCTGTTTGGGCCTCAAAGCCGTTCAGGAATGCGCTGCATCGCTTTAGTGCAGCCAATTACCGTATCGCCAGTGTCGTAGAGCCTTCGGTGCACGAGGCGGTTGAAGAAACGGCCCGTAGGGTGTTCTTAGCGTTTCAAAACGCTCTTGGCGAGGTCGTATTCGCCGATGGACAAGAATTGGAGCGGTTCAAACACGGCCCTTGGCACGGACACGAAGTTTGCATGGCACTTTCCGTCATCGAGGCAAAGCAGACGGAGCTGCTTTCGGTTTTCGAGTCGGTTGCTTTTCAGTCGCACGAAGCGAATCTGCAAAGGGAATCAGCACGACTTTTGTCAGAGGCGATACACGTTGAAGAAGTTAAGCCCGTAGTTCCCTCGACTGACGACGAAGTGCGGGCATTGAAAGCCGCCGTCGCCGCATGTCACCTCCCAGGAGATAGCCGTCAAGCGAGTGTCGCAAAAATCATGGCAGATAAGAAGCTTCTCGGACGCATTAAAGCAGTGAAGGGAAAGTGCGATACTGAAAGTGTGAGCCGATTTCTTCACACCAGTTTGCAGCCACCCAAAAAACCCAAGGGCGGCCAAACCTAAGTGTCCTGCCGTGAAACCGTGAAACCGCTGGTTTCACGGCTTCACGATCTCTTGTCCCATCCTGGAATTTCAGGGTGTTTTCTGTCCAACTCGTGAAACTCCCGCCGGCTCTAGCATTTCACGGTTTCACGCGAATCGTCACTCATGCCCGTGGCGCTTGGCCTCGGGAGAACCATGAGGATCGCCTGAAATGTCCAACACTTTCACTCCCGACCCGAAGGTCGAAGCTCTCGAAGCCGTTGCGCTGAGTGGCCCTGAAGCCGCGAAGTTCACCTGTCTATCGGCGAAGACGCTGGATCGGCACTTCAAAGCCGGCGAACCCGTAGGTAGGGTCAAGATCGGCCGCCGCGTCGTCTACCTGAAGGCCGCGCTCGCCGCGTGGCTCGCTTCGAAAACCCAACCCGTCGCCTCTTCCCCAACCCGCTAAACGACCGTGGCCGTGCGATCCGGTGAGATGGAACGCGCACGGCCACAGTCTGGAGTCACCGACATGAGTAATTCTATCACCTACCGCGCCTCGAAGCGCAAGCCTTGCCCCGTTTGCGGGGAAGGAACCAAAAACTGCTCGGCCACGTCGGACGGCCTGCACTTCTGCCGGGGCGAAGCCCGCGACGGATGGCGCCGGATAGGCGAAGACGACACTGGGTTCGGCCACTACCGCCGCGACGATGAGCCGCCGGCGCAGCCCGCTAAGACGAAACCCAAACCGAAACCGCCGACGGACTGGCAAGCCCTCTCCCATGCGAACGCTCGCACTCTCGCCGACTATCCGAACTGCCTCACGCGCCTCGGCGACGTGCTGGGCGTGCCCTGCGCCGTCTTCAAAGCCTTCGCCCTCGGCCTGAGTGGCCCGCCCACAAACGGCGCACTCTTCACGATCCCCGAACGCAACGCTGCCGGCGAGATCATCGGGCTTGCGACCCGGCGTGAGCGCAAAGGTGAGAAGGCCGAGAAGAAGTGCATCACCGACTCGAAGCGGGGGTTGACAATCCCCGGCGGATGGCGCGACGCGTTCGGCCCCGTGCTGCTCGTGGAAGGGTTCTCCGATACCGCTGCGCTCACGGCCGCCGGATTGTGCGCCCTCGGCCGCGCCAGCGCCACGCACGGCGCGGAACTTCTCGCCGAACTCTTGGCGACGTGGCCGGCCGAACGCGGGATCATCGTCGTCGGTGAGAACGACGCCAACGGCGCGGGCTTGGACGGTGCGATCGAGGTATCGCGGAAGCTCTCGGCTAAGCTTGGACGGAAGGTGCCCTACACCCTTCCGCCCGAGGAAGCGAAGGACGTGCGGCACTGGTTGACCGCCGAGGCCCGAAGGGAAACGCCTTGGCCAGAGCGCGGTGCGGAACTGCTCCGCTTCCTCGAAACGAACGTAATGGGTACGGAACCGCCGAGGGAAGGGGATGAGTGGCACGACCCGGTTTCATTAGTCGTACTGCCGGACGTGCCCCCGTTCCCGTCGGAATCGCTGTCTAAGTGGATGCGCGAGTTCGTGGAAGCCTTGGCCGTGGAACTGCAAGTGCCGCTCGACCTTCCCGGCATTTTGGTTCTCGCGGTGGCCGCCGCCGGCATCGGGCGAAAAGTCGCGGTCAGCCCCCGGCCCGGCTGGCAAGGCGAACCGACGAACCTTTTCGGCATGGTCAGCCTGCCGCCGGGGGAGAAGAAATCCCAAACTTTCAAGAAGTGTCTGGCCCCGGTGCTCGAATACGAACGCGAGTTGCAAGAGCGCGAGCGGCCGAGCATTGAGCGAGCGGAAAGCGAATTCAAAGTCGCCGAGATGCGTGTGCAACACTTGCAGGGGAAGCTCGCCAAGGCCGAATGCGCCGCGGATCGACCGGCACTCCAAGAAGAGTTGGCGCGCGCCCTCGAAGAACGGCAAGCGGTGGTAGTGCCCGCGATGCCGCATTTGCAAGTCGATGACGATACCCCCGAGAAGCTGGCGCAGGAACTGGCGAACCAGAACGGGCGGTTGCTTGTGGCGTCATCCGAGGCTCGGGCGCTGGAAAACATCAGCATGTACGGCGAGAAACCGAACTTCGACGTGTTCCTGAAAGGCCATGCAGGGGACGATATGAAGTCCGGGCGGATTGCGCGCGGTCGGCAAGCCGTCACGAAACCCGCCCTTACCTGCGTATTCACCCCACAACCGCACGTCCTCGAAACCCTCGGGGAGACCGAGGCGCTCCGCGGCCGAGGCTTCCTGGCCCGTTGGCTCTATTCGCTACCCGTCAGCTGCGTCGGCTACCGCGATGTGGACCCCGCCCCCATGAGTGAGCAAACCGAGGCGATCTACGCGCAGTCGATGAAGGAGCTTTGGCTTTCCGATTACGAGACGGACGACGACCCGCCGAAGGCCCACAACCTCACGTTCTGCCCCGAAGCCCTCGGGATCTTGAACGAGTTCCTGCGTTGGATCGAAGCGGAACTCCGGCCCGGCGGAATACTCTCGGGTATGGCCGGGTGGGGGAATAAGCTCGGCGGGTTGTTCGTCCGCTTGTGTGGGGTGCTTCACGTCGCGGGCCGACTCTCCACGGACGCCCCGTGGCGACGGAATCCCATCTCCGCCGCCACGGCGCGCGCCGCACTGACCCTGGCCCGCGATTACGCGGTTCCTCACGCCCGCGCCGCGTTCGCCCTCATGGGGGAGGACGCGAAAGTCGGGTACGCCAAGAAGGTGCTCAAGTGGCTGAAGGGGCGGGAGGAAACACACGCCGACTTCAGCAAGCGCGACTGCTTCAACGGGTGCCGGGGGACATTCGAGACCGTCGATGAACTTCAACCCGTGCTCGACCTCTTGGAACGCCACTACCTGATTCGATCAAAAGACACCGAGCGGAAGGCAGGCCCCGGCCGGAACCCCTCGGCGAAGTACCAAGTGAACCCGGCCGCGTGGTTGGACGACCCGCCCACGCAGAATCCGCACTATTCGCAGAATTCGAGCGGATTGTCCGGGAACGGCCATTCTGCGGATAGTGCGGAAAGTGCGCGACCCCGAAGCCACGGCGACGACGAGGGAGACTTCCCCGAAAAGCTGTTCGGCCCGGACCTCGATGCCCTCTTCAATTAACCCACAACCGACCCGGTGCGTTCGCCGCGTCGGGTATACTTCCTCTGCCCGCCCATCCGAAAGGTTTGCAAATGGCTTCCATCTCGAAAGATTCAAAAGGCAATCGTCGGATCCTTTTCATATCTGCTGACGGGAAACGAAAAGCGATTCGTATCGGCAAGATGAACGCGAAGCTGTCGGAATCGCTCAAAGTCCGAGTCGAAACACTCGCTGCCTCCGTGGCTTCGAAGATTCCGCTCGATTCGGAAACGTCCGCATGGCTCGGTAGTATCGGCGACGATTTGGCCGCAAAATTGTCCTCCGTTGGCCTGATTCCCGAACGCCCAAAAGCTGTGACATTGGCCGGCCTCCTGGCGGTCTACGCCGAAGAGAAAGAAGCGGGAAATCGACCCGGCACGCGAACGAACCACCGCACCATCACGAATGACCTCACGCGGTTCTTCGAGCCGAACATCGACGCCAAAGCTCTCACTGAGGCCGACGCGAAAGCGTTTCTAGAACACCTTCGAAAACGGGAACTGGCATCCTGCACCGTGGCCCGACGGGTGCGCCGTGTGAAGTCCATCTTCGCGTTCGGCGTGAAGAAGAAGTTCCTCTCCGCCGACCCGTTCGTCAACGTCATAGCGATGGCGATGCTACCCGAGGATCGCAAAGCGTACGTCACGGTGGGGGACACCGAGAAGCTACTCGCCGCCGCGTCGCCGGTTTGGCGCACGATCATCGCCCTCTGCCGCTTCGCGGGATTACGATGCCCGAGCGAAGTCTTCCGTCTGACTTGGGCTGACGTGAACTTCGCCACGAACCGCATGACGATCCCGAACGTGAAAACGAGTGGCCAGTCTGGAAAGCTATACCGCCCGTGCTCGCTATTCGCGTCGCTTCGGCCCCACCTCGAAGACGCTTATGAACTCGCCGAACCTGGCACGGTGTACGTCGTGAATGGGCCGCTGGGTGATCGGATCCGAGCGAAGATGGACGGGCCGAACGGGTCGAACGACGCGAACACCCGGACGGAGTTCCTCAAACTCATCAAGCGGGCCGGATTGGCACCGTGGCCGAGGCTCTTCCACACACTGAGGGCAAGCTGTGAAACCGACCTTCTCGAAACACTTCCGATGTCCGCGGTGACGGAATGGCTTGGGCATTCGGCCGCCGTCGCGCTGAAGCACTACACCCGCGTGCCAGAGCACGTTTACGAACGTGCTGCGCGAGGCGGCGCAAATTCCGGCGCACTCGTGACGCAAAAACCGGCGCAGACGGAATCGGCCAGAAGCGGCCCGGAAATGACAAACGCGACGGGAAGCCTAGAAATTAAGGCTTCCCGTCGCGTTCAGGTCGATGCTGGCAATTCCAGTTTCGAACCCGCAATGACCCCACGGAGATTCGAACTCCGGTCCCAGCCTTGAAAGGGCTGTGTCCTAGGCCTCTAGACGATGGGGCCATTCGAAAAGCCACCGCGTGCTAGGACAACCATTTTTTAAGGGCGAAGGGCCATCTCGTCAACCCGGCTTCCGCACAATCCGCGCGAGTCCGCCGCGGTTCCGCCGGTTTTCCCCTTGCCCCGCAGCCGCGAATCTCCGTCAATAGGTCTATCCTCCCCGGATCGGAGTTCCCCCGTGACGTTCGCTTCCGTCTTCTTGGCCATCGCCCTGCAAGTTCCTCCGACCGCCCAACCGGAGGGAGCCAGCCCGTTCGACTTCAACGACGGCGATCGGGTCGTCGTCATCGGCAGCACTTTGATCGAACGCGAGCAAGCCGGCGGCTACTGGGAACTGGCGTTGACGTTGCGGAACAAAGACAAGGCCGTGACGTTCCGCAACCTCGGCTGGAGCGGCGACACCGTCTGGGGCGAATCCCGCGGCAGTTTCGACGGCCAGGCCAAAGGCTACGCCAAGCTGCTCGAACTGACGAAGGAACTGAAGCCGACGGTGATCGTGCTCTGCTACGGGCAGAACGAATCGTACGCGGGAGACACCGGACTGAAGGCGTTCGCGGCGCAGTACGAGAAGCTGCTGAAGGATTTGGCGGCGACCAAAGCGCGCTTCGTGCTGATGAGCCCGACACCGTTCCAAGAGGTGAAGCCGTTGAAGGGGGCGAAGGCGAAGAACGAGAACTTGGCGAAGTACGTCGCGGCGACCAAGGAACTGGCCACGGCGCGAAAAGTGGACTTCGTGGACGCCTTCGGAAGCCTCGTCGGCAAGCCGGCGGTTCCGACGGAGAACGGCATCCACTATTCCGACGAAGGCTACCGGGGCACGCGCACGATCTTCAGCGCGGGCGAGACCATCGACAATTCCGCGACGGACGACCTCCGCAAAGCGATCGTCGCCAAGAACGAGCTGTTCTTCCACCGCTGGCGGCCGCAGAACGAGACTTATTTGTTCGGCTTCCGCAAGCACGAACAAGGGAAGAACGGCAAAGAGATCGCCGAGTTCGACCCGCTGGTCGCCAAAGAAGAAGCGAAGATCGCCGAGCTGCGGGCGAAGTTGAAGTGACGGTCGATTCGGCGTTGCCGGCATGACGCCACCGCATGCGGACGCTATATTTCCCCGATGCCCCCAGCCGACCCCGACCGCGAATTCGGCGTGCCATTCCCCGGCGCGACCGTCGATCCCGCGAAGTGGACGCAGACTGCCCTTAAGGCGATGCCCACCGAAGGGCGGCTCGATTGGATCGCCCTCTTCGGCCGCACGGCGCCGGTCGTCCTCGATGTCGGCTGCGGCAACGGCCGGGCGCTCATCGCCAGCGCGCTCGCCCGGCCGACGCACGATCACCTCGGTATCGAC
>JBBRUN010000105.1:0-12737 GCA_038247765.1 Gemmatales bacterium
CACGCTTTTCGGCTCCGAAGGCAAGTCCACCGAAATCGACTTCCGGGACAGACCGCTCGACGGCTCACCCGACATATACGAGGCCACTTGGAAGTGAGTTTGCGACGACGAGCGCGAAGGTCGCGCTCCCAGATACCAACTGAACCGATCCGCCTCGCCCCTATCCCCGATGGAGTTCCGATGCAACGCAATCGTAGATCCGCCTTCACCCTGATTGAACTGTTGGTGGTGATCGCGATCATCGCGATCCTCATCGGGTTGCTACTGCCTTCGGTGCAGAAGGTCCGGGAGGCCGCCGCGCGCATGCAGTGCAGTAACAACCTCAAGCAACTCGGTCTCGGGCTCCACAATTTCGAGAGTGCCAACGGCGAATTCCCGGTGAACCTCGGTACGGTGCGCAACCCCGGGCCGCGCCACCCGTGGACCGTCACCATCCTGCCATACATCGAGCAGGAGAATCTGTTCCGCACCATCCGCCTCGATGTGGCGTGGTTCGACTTGCCCAACCGCGATGCCATCAAAACGCGCATCAAGACGTACGTCTGCCCGTCGGCGTTTACCCGCGAGCCAGCGTTCACGGAAGTGCTCGTCCCGACCGTCGGTGGGGTGCCGACCCGGATCGAAGGCGGAGCGTGGGACTACGGCCCGTTCAGCGGGCTTAACGCGGCCCTGCTCGGGCTGCCCCCCACTTACCCCGTTGCGGCCGTCTTCACCGGCACGGGCAACAAGTGGTCGGATATGACCGACGGGCTGTCGAACACGGCGATGGTTTCGGAGTGCGCTAACCGCCCGCAACTCTGGAAGCGACGGACGCAGTACCCATCCACGCCGTCCACCTCGAACCCGTGCGCCGGCGGCGGACCGGGGTGCGTGAACGGCGGCATCTGGGCCGACTGGAACAAGAATATGGGCATCGGCGGGGCGACTGCCGCCGGAGAAGAGTTCGCCGGCGGGCCCGTGGCGATCAATGCCACGAACGCTTGGGAGGTTTACAGCATGCACACCGGCGGCGCGAACTGCCTGATGGGCGATGGTTCGGTACGCTTCTTGAAGGAGACGCTGTCCATCCAGACCTTCGCGGCGATGGTCACCCGCGCCGGCGGAGAAGTGCCGGGGGATTACTGATGTGCGACCTCCGACCGCTCGCCTTCGCACTAGCAGCAGCACTTGGCCTCGCCGGATGCGGGTCAACTGATGCCGCAAGGGCGAATCTTGTGCCGACGACCGGCCACGTGAGCCTCAATGGTAAGCCGGCTTCGGGCGCGATCCTCGTGTTCCACCCCGCGGATAACGCAAAGGCGAACCTTCCACCGCGGGCACGGGTGGGATCCGATGGCCGCTTCACAGTGCAGACTTCCGAGGTCGCCGATGGCCTGCCCGAAGGGGATTACACCGTCACCATCGATTGGCGGACGGGAGGCGATGATGAGACGGCGACCGGCGGGTCGAGTTTGATCGCGAGCAAGTACGCCCGCCGGGAAACTACGGATGTGAAAGTCACCGTGCGGGCCAGCGCCGAGGGACGCTGCGAACTCGCTCCCATCCTGTTGAAAAAGTGACGATGGTTCGACTCCGATTATCCGGATGTCGAAGCGAGTTCGATTTCGGCGGGGGTCAGAGTGGCAGTGCAATCGTCCTTCGGACGACGGCTAACTTTGCCCATCTGTTCGTTCCGTTCCATTGCGTCGGGAGCATTTCTGCCGTTTCACCAACCGGTGTTTGACAGGAATGCGAGGCATTCGAGCAGCCATAACCCACGAATTTTTGGGCATCTATGATTCGGATTGAGGCGCGCATTGTGACGGAGAGTGTCCCTCTCCGGGAGCTTTCGCCGACAATACACCTCGTTCGCCGACCGACCGGGTCGACGAGGGCTGGTTTGGCCGAAAAACTCTCTAACTCTCTGGTTATTAGGAAGGACGGCTCCGCGGTCCACCCCGCGCGGCGGATCGACGCCGAAGTTGTACGCTTGCCAGTGTGGGTCCATGTTGCCGATCAGCACATTGGCGGACAGGCCGCACAACTCGGCAAGGTCGAGCGTGTCCGGAAGTTCGACTTTCCGCATCTACCCTTGGGGCTTCAACACGTCGGCGTTGATCGCCTTGGTAGGAACTGACGGCGGGGTGTGCCACTTCGTCGGCCACACCGGTACGGTCACGGTTCACCGTAGGCCATGCCGACGATGCCTAGTAGCCCGACGAAGCCGCAGGCGGCGGAGAAGTTGTCGGCGGGATAAGTCGTTCATAGGAATCGCTCCTGATAATGACGAGGCAGAGGCAGGGTCAGTTATTCGTCGATGTTGTCCCCGGACACAACTTTGCCCTTGCCCGCGTTGTCGAGCTTCAACCCGCCGAGGAACCGACTGCTCGCGACGAGCGTACTCCTGGCCTTCGCCCCGAGTTGGATGTGGTTCCGATTGAAGCCGGTCATGTCGCACGCGGTCATCGTCAAACCGTTCCCGTCCGAGTACACGACCGGGTGGCCGGGGTCGGTGTCCCCTTTCGGGACGAAAGCCCCTTCGGGGTGGTAGAAGTGACAGCCGACGAACGTGGCCCTGCCCGCGGTGTAGAACGTGGGTCGCCTTCACCGCGTGGTGCGTCAGGTAAGGCAGATCGCCGGCACCGGTTCCGAAGAGTCCGCAATTGGAAAACTTGATCGGGCCGAGGCTCCCTTTCTCGATCAGCACCCCCGCGTTGATCTGGCAGTTCGTGAAGAGTAGCCCGGCGTGGACTTGGCTGTACTCGACCCGCACACCCACGTCGCACAGGTCCGAACCGCTGTTCGTCACCATCGCGTTGCCGGCATCGTGCCGGATCGCGGTGAAGTGAAATCCGGTGTGATACCCGAGGCAGAAAACGTTGGACACCATCTGCCAGTCCGAGCGGGCGAACCGGAAGGCGGTTCCTTTCGTGCGGGTGACGGCGAGCGGCTCCGTGGTCCAAAACGGCCAGAAGTGGACGTTCTCGATCCGCCCGCAGTCGAGGCACTGATCGACGAAAAGGCCGGTGTGCAGCGGTTGGCCGTGCAGCCCCGAAATGAAGTGCCGGCCGCACGCATGGGTGCCGAAGTCCACGGCATTCCACGGGTTCACCAGCAGCACGTCGATGACGGCGATATTGTCGCCCTGCCCCCGCACACACCACGGGTACGCGACCGGATTTTTGGCGTCCTGCTCGGGATAGAAGACCGTCAGCCCCTTGATCGCCGCGTTCGGCTTGAGGAAGAAGAGCGGTTCGCCGTTCTCGCTGCCCTTCCCACCGACGGCGAGGATCGTGCTGCCGAACCCTTGCGAGCGGGCCGTCGGCGAGCGGAACAGGCCCTCCAGCGTGACGTTGGCGTGAACGACGAGGTGGCCCTTCACGAGGTAGTTGCCGGCGGGTAGCAACACGATCCCACCCGTTAGCCCGGCGGCGTTCAATGCCTTTTGAATCGCGGCTGTGTCGTCGGTCTTCCCATCGCCGACGGCCCCGAACGCTGTCGCGGAGTGAACGCCCTTCGGTGGAAAGGGCACCGGACTCGGGGTCGGTTGAGCGTGCGCGTTCGGCCCCAGCACCCACGCCCCGGACGCGAGACCCAAACCGGTCAGCATCGCCCTACGGCTCCGCGTGGGCGGACCGGTCGTAATACCCAGTTCCATTTTCGGTTATCCTCGTTGCGAGCGCCGGCTTCCCGCAGGGAAGCGTCTCACTCTATGTACATGAACTCGTTGCCGCATAAGAGCACCTGGCAGTACGCCCGCAATGCCTGCGTTCGGGGCGACAACTCGACGCCTTTCACCGCTTGGCCCGTGCTCACGCCGTGGCGAGCCGTCACGTCGTCAGCGGCGGCGGAATGGACGGGAAGGCCCGCCACGAGCAGCAACGCGGCGATAACTGTTTTGGTCGTGTTCCTGGTTCGAGTTTTACTCCACATCGATCAACTCGTTGCCGTCCGAGTGACTCATGCTCACGGCTTCCAGATCACAGCCCCGGCGTGATACCCCTTCCGCAGCGGGGAGTTTTGGGCGTAAAAGACCGTGACAATGCGGCCATCCTCCCGCTCGGCACTGCTCGGGTAGCCCAGGTCGCCGGGGGCGAGTTCGATCACCCGTTTCGGTTTCTCCCAAGTCTTCCCTTTGTCCGCGCTGAAACGCACCTCGATGCCGGGTTCCTTGCGGTTCCCGTAGCTGAGCAGAACGCGGCCGTCCTTCAACCTGAGCAGGTGGGCTGGGTGGCAGTGGTAGCCGGTCAGCAGTCCTTCGTCCTTCCAGGTCTTGCCGTCGTCGGTCGAGCGGTACTGCCGCACTTCCTGGCCGAACTCCGGGGCCGGGCGGTCGTCCGTTCGCGCTGCCGCGATCCATTCGCCGTCGCCCAGGTGGAGAGCGGTGGTCTCGTTCACGCCCTTGCCGATGAGCGCGGGCTTCCCCCACGTTTTCCCGCTGTCGTCGCTGCGAGCCATGTACGCGGCGAACGGCTTGCCGGCATCGTTGTGTGGGGTCACGTTTTTTTGAGTGGACTTGTAGACCACGACGCGGAGGCTACCGTCCTTGCCGGTACTGATCGTGCCGTAGGGGATCGCGGCGAAGGCGTGTTCCAGCCCGCAGTCGAAGTCGGCGACCTTCTCCCAGGTCTTCCCCTCGTCGGTCGAACGGGTCACAACCGGCTGGAGCAGCCGCCGCTTGCCGGTTTTGTCCTCGGCGTCGCCCATGCCGCCTGCGACGGCGAGCAGGTCGCCCTTCGCCGTCAGGCCGACCGCGAAGTGGACGCGGTTCGACTTGGCGTCCGACCGCTTCGCCACCGTCCCCCGCAGTTGCCAGGTTTTGCCGCCGTCGATGCTGTCCCAGCAGTCGGTGTCGCCGGGCTTGAGCGTGTGGCTCGGCTGGTTGAACCCCGACATGAGCAACCGCCCTTTCGGAAAGATAACCAGATTCGGCCACAGCCCGGCGTCGGTAGCGACCACGGCCCGGTGCTCCGGCTCGACCGCGGCGAGCGCCTCTCCGGCTCGTTTGGGTGCCACTGGCGCTTGAACCGAATCGTACACGGCGGTGGCAGAAGAAAAGGTGTTGCCCGAACAGACGAACATCCCGCACCGCCCTGCGCCCATTGTCAACGTGTGCGACAGCACCGGCTTGCCCCAATCTTTGCCGTCTGCCGAGACGAACGCCTCGATCACTTGACCCGTGCGAACGAGCCGCAGGTGGCTCGGCAACGCGATCTTACCGAGCGCCTTCGACTGGTTGTCATCCTGGTCGGCGCTCTTGTCACGCCAGCGGCAGACGAGATTGCCCGTCGCCTCGACTTGTACCAGGAAAAAGCGGCTGGCCTTCTCGTCCAGGGATTCGCGGATCATCAATCCCGAGGCGGTCGGTGGGCGGTTGTCCGCGTGATAGGCTTTCGGCCCGCCAGCGTTCCTGGACAGACTAACCAGCCGTGCGGACATCTCGAAATCGCCCGGCGCGGGCTTACTGGCGAACGCGCCCTGATCGCGGACACGTTCCCAGAACGAGGTCATTGCGTGACCGCAACCCGTCAGGGTAAACGTGCCAGCGCTCACGTCGATCGAACCGGGGATCGCCGGGGCGTTGAGTTCGTGGTACTTCCAATCGACCGGTAACGTCGCTGGCGTCACGGTCACGACGCAGGTCTGCGTCACCTTTTCCACGCTCGCGGTCATCGTGCATCTCCCCGGCTTTTGGCCGACGACGACGGCGACCTGTTCGCCGATCTTCCTCACTTCGGCCACCGTCGGATCGCTGCTGACCCAGTTGACCTCGCGCTCGAACGAATTCTGTGGGGCAAGCGTAGCGTTGAGCGTGGCACGGCCGTGGGTGGACACCGTGAGTTCTTTTTGATCGAGGGCCAGTCCGGTGACTTCGGTTTTGGGCAGGCAGTCAATCGCCTCGTTCAGTTCGACGGTTGCGAGCTTCACACCCTCTTTTGCGTCCTGCGCCGTTACCGCAAGCCGGTAACGATTCCACTTGGCCGTGTTTACCAGGGTGAACTCGCGGCGTGGCACTCGCTCACCGAACCCCGGATTCGATTGCGCATCGAGTTCCGTCCAACGGATGCCATCGTTGGAACCGGAAAGCGTCAACGACGCCGGCAAACGATCCTGATCGGGGCAGACGACCGTGTACGAGGTCGCGCGGTACTTTCTGCCGTCGGCGTACTGGCACTGGATCCAACTCGACGCGGCCTTGTCGAGCCAGGCGCTCTTGTCGTCGTGGTCGAACGCCTTGATCGCCGCCGTGGACGGCTCGGCTTCGCCCCGCGCGGTGATGAGGCCCATCCCCGCATCGGCGTAGTAGGTCGTGTTGAACGTCAATTTCGATGGCCGTCCCCGACCGGCCGTCTGCAAATCTTCGAGTGCCTGTTCCACTTGTCCCTTGGACGACTTCAGGACGAGATACGAATGCCCGCGGTTTCCGTCGGCCTTCCAGGTGTTGACGCCGGTCTTGGCATCGACGACGTTGGTGCCGCCTTCGACCAGTTTGTACCAGGGGGCTGGGCCGCGCACTGCGACCAGACAAGACACCGGATCCCAACTCAAGCGGTCACCGGCGAACCCGGCACCCGGATAGTGGCGGTAGGCCATCGTCAACGGGTTGTGCTCGGGCGTCTCGAACGTGACGCGACGGCCGGAGTTCGTCGATCCGCCTTCGCCGTTGAAGAGGACCGGCGTCGGCCAAGCGGAGCAGACCAGCGCGGCCGACGCCGGGTCTTGCTTGAAGTTCCACTCGCCTTCCTTCGAGTTCCCCTGCGGCGGGTACATCCCGCCCATGACTTCGAGGCGTTTCACTTTCTTCGCCACGAGCGCCGCCCCGTCCATGGAGCTGGCGTCGTCCGGCTTCGATTTCAGCAGGTTGGCGATGTTGCGAAGCGGGCCGACCGCGACGATGACCACGCTGCAGTCCGCTTCGTTCGCCAGGATACGGCGATAAGTGGCGACCGCGTCGGGGTAGTCTTTTCCGCTGGGGAATCGGCACGGGTAACGCTTGACGATCTCGGCGGCAAACCCCCGGTGATCGAGGAAACCCTTGTCCTTCAACGTTGCCACCGGGATGCCAGGGCGTCCGAACCACGCGTTGATCGCATCGAGGCACGGGGCGATCGCGTCGGTGGACGTGCAGCCGATGGTCGCCAGCAACTTCACCTCGCCGCGTTGGACCGCGCCGTGCAGGAGGAACAGCGCGCCGATGTCGTCGCAGTCGTGGTCCACATCGGTATCGAAGATGATCCGCGTCGGCGGCTCGGCAGCTAGGGCCGCGGTGGGCGTGACCGCGATGCAAGCGATCAATGCGAAACGGCGAAGAGGATGCATGGGAAGATGCCTTTCAGTTCGGTGTTAATCGATGATGGCCATTCATCCGTTTACGGTTCACGCGAGAGCGAATCTTTGCCAATCACCGTCTTCTTCGAGCCCGATCCTTGCCATAAGACTTCAAGCTGAGCGCGGGCAAAGTCGTTGACGTATTCGACGCGGATCGCGTGTTTGCCCGCCTTCAGGAGAAGAGGTTTAAAGGGGACATTCTACTTTTTCCAATCAAAGCAGAATATCCCCTTTGATCCCTTCACTTCCGCCCGAGCGGTGCCCGATAGATGTGCAGTGCGGCAATAGGCGTGGCGGCACTGCCGGAAATTTCCAGCGTGTGTTTCGCGTTCGGCAAACCCTGCGCGAGCGTCACGGTGATTTCGGTCGTCGCGTCCTTTACGCCGGGCGAAACGAACTCATCCGCAAAGCGCGGTTCGACTTTCCACTTCACGGTGAACTTCTCCGGCACTGGCTTGATGCCCGCGAGGCTTGTGGCGTAGGCCACGTTCCAATCGTTCGTCTCGATGACTACGCGACTGGACTTCGACACGAAGCGGGTGTCGCTGCGGCCTTCGCCATCCGCGCCGGTTTTCGCGCCGGCGAGCGTGAAGGTGAATAGCTTGTCGTTCGCGGCATCCTTGCGCGCTTCGAGCGTCCAGTCCTCGACGAGCAGTGGCTTCTCCGAAGTGATCGGCGCGATCACGGGCCACTTCACCAGCCACTTGCCCTCCGGCTGCGTCACCGCGCGAGTGAAGCCGTACAGCTCAGCGAACGCGGATGGCTTCCGCCCGTCGATGCGGACGGCGGCAGGCGCGGCGGTCCCGGATTTGCCGATCACCTCCACGCGGCTGCCGTCGAAGTCCAGCCGCAGCTTGCCGTCCGCCCAGCGCACGTCCTTGCCCACCTCATAAGTCTTCACCCAGTCCTCGGCGGGCGATGGGCCGAGCTTCGGGTCGTAGCGCAGATACGCCTTCACACACTCGGCCATGAACCATTCGCCGTGCGCGTTGAGATGCACGCTGTCGCGCAAGAGTGCCTTCGGCTCCAGCTTGTTCTCCGCGAGATACGCCTTCCACAACGCCCGCTGGTCGCACAACTCCACGCCGTACTTCTTCGCCAGCGACGGCAGCCAGTTGTGATTCATGAACGCGTCCCAGTGCTTGCCCGCCGGCGGCAGTTTCGCGGCATCAGTCTCTTCGGTGAAATCCGCCGGCACCGTGACGTGATCGTTCTGCATCAGAATCTCCGCCGTCGTGCGCTCGCGCGTGCGGCGGATGATGTGTTCGTATTTGTCGTGCGCACCGTAGACGTGAAAAATGAGCAGGTCGGGCTGGAACGGATAAAGGTCGGTGTCCGCAGTCTTCGCAAGCAACTGCGACGCGAACCCGCCGAGCGCGCGGTTTTCGACCACGAGGTTCGCGTGTGGGAACCGCCGCCGCAAATCCTCCGCGACCAGGTTCGCCCACTTCTGCTCGGTGATGGACTGCCCGTAGAAAAGAATGCGCACGGTGTTCCGCTTCTCAGCCGTGCTCGTGGCCAGCAACCGCATCGTGCGTTGAATGTTTTTGCCCCAACCGCTCGCGTCGGGGAATTTCACAGGCGGATACGGTGACGTCGCAGCCGTCGGCTTCGAATCGACTGCGGAAGCTTTTGGCATCGCCTGGATTTTGCCCAGGAACGGCGTGAGCGCCGCGAACCAATTCCGCGCCAGCTTTTCGTCGCCCGCCGGATTGGGATGCACCCAGTCCACCGTAGTGGTGTCCGGTTTCTTGGGATCGCTCACCCACCCCGCCGAGTGATCCACGATGACGATCGGAGACTCCGCGGTGCTTTGCGCTTTCGCCAGTTCCGTCATGGCCGTGCGCAGGGCGGGGAACGGAGCCCATTCCTGGTAGCACTGGCCGAGCAGGATCGCCACTTTGGGGTTCTTCTTCCGGAAGGTGGCGAAAATGTCTGTCATCGCGCCACGCACCCGCTCGATCCCGGCCCGATGTTCCTCCGGCGTTTTGCCGGTGATGTCGTTGGCACCCAGCAACACCAACGCCACATCCGGCGTGTAGCCAGCCATCCATCCCGGCAGCTTCTTCGCCACCTCCAAAGCCTTCCAGCCCCAGTGCCCTTCATGGTCGGGATCGAAGGAACGGCCCCGATAGTCGGCCCACTCCGGATTGCTTTCAAAGCCGGTTTGAAGTGAGCCGACGAAATCGACCCGGGCACCGGCATCGACGAGTAACTTCCAGAGCGGATAGCGGTAGCTGAACGTCGGTGTCCACTTTGCGCCGCGGACGCCGCTGTGGTCGCCACGGCCCTGGGTGATGGAATCGCCAAGGCAAACGATGCGCAGCGGAGCCGCCGCACGGGCAGGTAAAGCGAAGCCGAGCATCAAGGCGAGAAGGATGAGTCGGTAAGTGTTCATGGGATAAGCGTGCTCGTGGGATAAGTTGGATTATTCCGTTGATGACGCTATTTTGGGAGTAGCGATCGGGAAATCCGTGGTGATTTTAGCGGCGGCGACCTCGCTGACGAGCCCGGAGCACATCAAGAGTGATGCGAGAGCCAGGTTCCGCCACACGTTTCGATTCGGACTCTTCAGCTTCCTGGTTGTCTCATTTCAGGGGTATAGTTCAGTTTCGAGTTTCGTGGCATCGGGTCTCTTGTGGCTGGGTTGCCCGAACGGCAGGACGACCGAGTTGGCGAGGAGCACCTGCCGGATTACGCCGGCAGTTCCCCCCGGACGACCCCGTCGCCGGCAACGGCCACCGGGCTGGGCATGACAACGAATCATGTTCACACGAGGCCGGTGAGTGTGCCACTCGAGTCTTGGAACTTGTCGGTTTCGACGCCCATTTTCTGAATGACAGACAGCAACACGTTTGAGAGTGGTGGGTTCTTCTTCGAGTCGTGGGCGAGGTGTTTACCATGTTTCATACCCCAGGCGTGGCCACCCGCAACGATCAGCGGAAGGTTGGTGGGTGTGTGAGTTTCCCCGGCTCCCGAACCGTACATCACCATCGTATGATCGAGCATGGTTTTCCCACCCTCTTCGGTGGACTTCAGGAAACCCAAAAAACGAGCAAGTCGGCCGACGTGAAACTGATCGACCGCCGCAAGCTTTTTGAGCATCCCGGCATCACCATTGTGGTGCGAGAGTTCGTGATGGTTTTCGCCACCGCCACCCAGCCCGCCCGCTTCACGCGACCATTCGAACGTGATCACACGAGTCGCATCGGTGATGAAAGCCAAGTAGCTTAATTCGAGCATGACATCGACCCACATCGGGCGATCGTGGCCATCGCCGGGCTTGCTGCCCAGTTGGAGACCGTTGGAATCGACCTTGGACTTGGGTACGTCGATCCACTCGGCTTCGCGTTGGACACGGAGTTCAGTTTCCCGTACGGCGGCAAGATACTCGTCGAGTTTCAATCGGTCCGCGGCACCGAGTTTTGTGTCGAGTTTCTTAGCCTCACCCAAGACTTCGTCGAGAACACTGCGTTTCTCGGCGTATCGCTTGAGTGTCGCTTCGCGCGACGCGGCGTTATCTGGAACAAACAACCGTTCGAATACCCGTTGTGGGCTGTTTTCCATGGGGAGTGGCGTCCCGTTCCGGTTGAACGCCAAGGTATTGCTGTGGCCCGCCGAGCCTGTGCCGGACATGTCTGAAAGTTCCAACGACGGGAAGCGTGTGGCCCGTCCGATCTTCTCCGCGATCACCTGATCCGCCGAGATGGTATTGGTGTAATCCTTGCCCGGGACGGCCCGCAGGTGTGCGCCCGTGAGCCAGGTATCGGCGACGAAATGGCCACCGGTGGAGTGTTTGTGGCCCAGGCCACTAATTACGCTGAATTGGTCGCGAAGTTCACGGAGTGGCTCAAGTGTTGAAGAGAACTTATAGTCAGCACCATCGCCTTTGGGCATCCACTCGGCCACGTTCACCCCGTTGGGCACGTAACAGAAGATCACTCGTGGCGTCGGCTTCGTGCCGGACTTGGCGAGTGGCTTGAACGTGGACGGTGCCGCCCGGAGCGAACTGGGCATCATCGCTTCGAGGAGTGGCAGGGCCAGGCTCACGCCGAGGCCACGGAGTACGGTTCGACGGGAGAGCGGCGCTTGCGTGATCGGTGTCATCGGAGTTCCTGTTATTTGGTGGTGAATTGTTGAGAGACGACGATTTCCACGAGGAGTGACCTCATCGTGTAATTTGCTTTCTTCATCGTGGCGACACTCGTGTCGATTGTGGGACGGTCCGAGTAACCGAGTTCGCGGCCCAAAGCATATGTCATAATCTTACCAGCCAGGCCCTTGAGAAAGAGGTCTTCTTGTTTCAAAAGCTGAGTTTGCAGACCCTCGACGCCACTGAACTCGGTACCGTCAGGTAATTTCGCGGTCACGTTGATTATTGGGTCGTTATGCGCTGCTCGACCGCTGTTGCCCTGAGGTTCGCGATCGCGCCATTCACCGCAGGCATTGAAATTTTCCATTGCGATCCCAAGTGGATCGATCTTGTCGTGGCAGCGAGCACAAGAGACGTTCTGACGGTGAAGCTCTAGTTTTTGCCGGAGTGTCGATTTCTCGAAACCGGGAATTTTTGCGGGAATCTCCCCGACGTTCGCCATCGGCATGCCAGGGTCGGTTCCCAGAAGCGTTTTGATCACCCAGACGCCACGGCTGACGGGCGATGTCCGAGTGCCATTCGAGGTAATGCTGTGGATGGAAGCTTGCGTCACGAGGCCGCCGCGGTGCGAATCCGGTGGAGCCGCGACCTTGCGAATGGTATCGCCCTTCACGCCATCGATGCCATAAAATCGGGCGAGGCGTTCGTTGATCATAACGAAATCGCTCTTGATGAAACTACGCGCGTCGAGATCCATGTGGAGTGTTTCCGCGAAGAAACGCTCGGTTTCCAGCACCATCGAGATTTCCAGATGGCGATCGTACTCCGGGTAGATGTTCTTCGCAGGTGGATTCGCTCCGACTTTCCGCAAGCCGAGCCATTGCCCAGCAAAATTCTTGATGAACGCTTCGCTCTTCGCATCTTTGAGCATGCGTGAGACTTGCTGTCGGAGCACCTCGGGGGAGTTCAACACACTTCGAGTCGCCAATGCGGTTAACTCGTTGTCGGGCATCGACGACCACAAGAAGTAGGAAAGTCGCGATGCGAGTTCGAATTGCGTCAACGGTCGAGGAGTCGCTTCGGCTTGCCCCGGTTCGACCAGATACAGAAAGTGCGTCGATGACAGGATCGCAGCGAGCGGTGGCTTGATCGCCTGAATGAATGATGGCTTGTCGGCACGCAATTTCACGAATAGTGCCAGTTTGGAGTCGATCTCGGCGGGTGTCACCGGACGGCGGTATCCTCGCGTCATGAATCGTTCGATCACCTCGCGGGCATAGGCTTTTTCATCCTTCTCTTTATTCGGCGAATCGAACAGGATTCGCGAATGACTCTC
>JBBRUN010000106.1:0-12651 GCA_038247765.1 Gemmatales bacterium
CCTCATTCCTACTGGAACAAATCTATTCACGTTGGTACATCTGACCGCCGGGATGATACACATGCCCAAGGATATGCTAGTAATACAAGAGATGAAGCTCGGCACTCCGCATCGCGATAAAAGGAACGAGTGGATCAAGCCGCTGCCCGACAGCAAACCCTTCATCGTGAAGGCCCCATTCGAGGGGGATTTTTGGGCCTATGAAGTCGGCGGGGTGTACTACCTGCTCACGCGCAAGGGCAAGCTGTACGCCGTGAAAAAGAACAAGGAGTCGGTGGCCACTTCGACGATCTGGCAAGACGAAAAGAAGTATTTGATCGGCGCCATTCAAGATGTGGCGAAGGGCACGGTGTACGCCTTCGGCGTAGATGGCAAAGACGGCGAGCGATTCGCCTTCGAGTTCGGGCTGGAACCGAAGGTGACCAAGTACAAGACCGAGGCGAAGGTGGGCGACGGCTTCAAAGAGTCCCAAGACTGCGTCCGGGCCATGAAACCGGCCGCACAAAAGAAGTAGGGAAACTCCGGTGCATTGGTACTACCCGAATTCTGAAATGGTTTCGCGGGGGGGTGTGGGGTGTAGCCCAAAATCATTTCGGGCGTTGCGCGGCCCACGACTCGCCCCCGCAGTGTTGGCTCGTCAGCTCGCCCGCAGCGACACCGGCGCCAAGATTTCCAACACTTCGATGGCCGGGCGATCGCCGGTGAAGATGACCCCGAGGCGGCCGTACGTCGTTTGCGGCTCGCGCAAGCCGAACCACTCGCCCATCGCGGCGTCGAGTTCGACCCGGAAAAATCCGACGGGTTGAATCGACCGCAGCACATTGTTTTGGATCAACACCCGCCCGAGTGGCGTCTGCCCCGCGAGGATCTCATCGCGGACAGGGGGCGTCAGCGCGGCCAGATCCACCTCGATGATGCCGAACTGTACGACTTCCCCACTCTCCTTCAGCGATAGCAAAATCTTCCGGCCGTAAGTGTCGCCGGCGCGGACGGAGTCGAGCACCGTCACGTTCACCGATTGCCCATAGAACCCTTCGACCGTGACCGTCATATGGTGCGTGTGCACCAGAAGTTTCCGGTACGGCTCGGGCATTTCCTCCGGCGTGACGGGGGTCAAAGCGGGTCGATCCCGACCCTCGGGAAAGAGCGAATACAAACCATCGGCGGTCGGTGTCGGATTCAAAGCCAAGAACCTCGGGGAAACGGCAGGTCGTTCAGTTTGCCGCAGCGGCGCGAGGAGCGCCATGGGAAATCCGCTTGCGGACGGCGTCGGGGCGTGTTCCTATTCCAGTGTCATACTGCCCGCACACCCTCCCCTTACCCGGATGCTCTCCCATGCTATGGCGAACCCTGCTTCTGTCTCTCGTTCTCGCACACGGTGCCACGGCCGCCGAGCCGGTTAAGAATGCCGCGACACCCGAGCAACTCAAAGAACTCGGCTTCGATCCGTACGATCAATCCAAAGTCGCACTCGAAGTCGAACCGCCGGTCGATTTCAAAGGCAAGAAGATCGTGCTCGTCGCCGGGTCGAAGAGCCACCAACCGGGCGACCACGAATTCTTCGCCGGCACCGCTATCCTGATGAACCTGCTGAAGCAGACCGAAGGCGTCTGGCCCATCATGGTCCGCGACGGCTGGCCGAAGAACGAGAAAATCTTCGACGGCGCGGCCGCGCTGTTGTTCTACATGGATGGACGCGGCGGGCACCCGGTCGTGCAAAAAGATCGCCTGAAACTGCTACAGAAGCACGTCGACGCGGGCGCGGGCTGGCTGAACTTGCACTACGCCGTCGATTACGAACCGAAGCACGGCGAGACGGTCGTCTCGTGGATGGGCGGCTTCTACGATCCGCGCACCAGCACGAACCCGCACTGGGATGCGAACGTCCGCACGTTGCCGAAACACGCGATCACCCGCGGGGTCAAGCCGTTCGAAATCAACGACGAATGGTACTTCAACATGCACTGGATCGGCGACGCCGCGGACGTGAAAGACGCCAAGAACGTGACGCCGATTTTGCAAGCCCTGCCGCCGGACGACAAACGCGGCACCGCCGATGCCAAGAAGCACCTCGGCCGCATCGAGACCCTGGCTTGGGCCTACGAGCGCGAGAACAAAGGCCGGGCCTTCGGCTTCACCGGTGGCCACAACCACCGCAACTGGGCGGATGAAAATTTCCGCCGGACGGTGGTGAACGCCATCCTCTGGTCGGCGAATGTCGAAGTCCCCGAAGGCGGAGCCAAGGTCGAATTCGACCCGGTCGATTTGAACCGGAACCTCGACAAGAAGGACCAGCCCTTCAAGAAGATCGTGCCCGCAACGGCGAAGAAGTAATGCTAATTGGTCATGAGCTGGATCAATCTCGGCCGTAGTAAGGATCGCGGTCGCGAAGGCCTTGGGGGGCGATGCGCTCGCCCGCTTTCGTGGTATCCGCGAGGCCGAAGGCGATTCCGAACGGCTGGCGGCCCACCCGCGAGCCGGGCGTGTACGTCGTGTGGCCCCGGTAGTCGCCGAGGGCCACGATATCGAATCGATCGAATGCCTTTTTGCTCGGGATGTACCGGAGATCCCCCCGCAGTTTCGGTTCGTAGCCGAGCTTTTCCCCGGATTCCAATTTCACATCGCCGTCGAGCCGCAGTTCGATGGCATCGTCCTGCACGGCGGTCACGGTCAGCGTGATCTTGTTCGTACGGACGTGCTCTTTCTTCCAGAATTCCGGCTCGCCGCGCGTGTTGTCGATGAGGTGAAAGCGGGCCAGACGCAGGGCAATCTTCGCGGGCAGATCATAGCAGAAGCCCAGTTCCGCTTTGGGTGGAATCAAGGATTTCTTCTCATCCGCCGTGATCCAACAGTAGTCGCGGGACGCTTGATCGCCGCCGGTGAAGTCGCAGGTGCCCTTCACGAACGCTTCGGCTTTGGCTTGCAGAATCCGGCCGTGCACCTTCAGCACGATGCCGTCTTCCGGCAGCACGCGGAGGTAGTTCGCGTCCGGCTTCCCGGCCGCCGGAACGTTGACACCGCCCGGCTTCCGTCGCGCTTCGGGTAGTTTGTCGAACTTGGCCTTTGCGAGGGCGAAAACTTTCTTCATATCCTCGGCATCGCCACCGTTATTTTTGAACGCCAGCAATTCCCCATCGGCCGTGAAGACGTAGATCCCCTGCCGGGTGGCGCCGTTCAATCCCTTGCGGGGGCTTTGATCGGCGACCTTGCGGAAGAACTCGCCTTCGGAATCTTGCCGGCGGCGCGTGTACCAGTCGTCCGTGGAAACGGGGACGAAATCGGTCTGCGTGAGTTTCAGCACTTCGGGGTCTGCGAAAGTGGACACACGGCCCACGACGACGTTGTTTCACCCGCAGCCGAGCGGGTGCCCGTCCATCTCCCAGAGCAAGATCGGTTTGCCCTCCTTCGCCGCTTTCACCCGGGCGTCGTAGATCGTCGTGAGCCAAGCGATTTTATCGAAGGCATCTTCGCCTTCGCAGGGGCGGATGACTTTTTGAAGTGCGGCCATGCGTTCGGCGGTCATCTGTTCGGGGACGGGCGTCGCGGAAATCGGCGCGGCGGCTTGCCACATGGTGAAGCCGCCGATGGCGACGACGGCTAAGCCGGTCAAGAGTAAGGTGCGCGTCATGAAAGTGGCTCGGGGTTGAGGCGGACATTGGCAGGGTATTCTACAAGCCGCGCGGAAGCGTGACGGTCATTCCGATGGTTTACCACGCACCCTCCGTCGCGAAGAAAATCCAAGAATCGTTGCGACACACTTGGAAAGCGAACAAAACGATCGGCAATGCGGTTTAGGTTTCGCTTTCGCTGCTTTCGCTGCTTTCGCTGCTTTCACTGCTTTCGCTGCTTTCGCTGCTTTCGGCAGGGGGGGTGTGCAGAATGACCGAAAGCTAAAAGCTAAAGTAGGCTCAAAGGGCATGCCAAAAATCGAACCAATTGCGACGATTCTTGGAGTTCTGCTAAAAATGGGCCGGAGGACCTACGAAAACCTCCAAAAGTCGTTGGTACACCCCTTCCAATTGGCCTTGCACCGGCTGAAACGGCGCTGGACAATCCCGACTTCACTCACTGGAACAGGAGGTTCTGGGTATGCGCGTTTCTACCGCTTCGCCGCCGTCGCTCCACACGCCGAGCATCAACACCGCCGATGCCCGCTGGGCTGCCGAGGCTCTCGCGAGCCTGTCCCGTCAATTGGAGCCCGATTCGGTCATCGGCATCGTGCTCCAACGGACGCAGCGGGAATTGCAAAGCCTCGCGGCCAATGCCGAGATGCACAGCACGGTCGACGGTTCCGAAGTCTTCGGGCCAGTGCGCATGCGAATGTGATCACACGGGGCCGTCCCGCCGAGCAATTCAACAAGTATTGATTTGCATGGTGAAATTGAAATCGGCTGACTTCGCAGTAGGGATGAACTTTGTTTCAATTGCGACGGAAGCTTCGTCTTGCGCGATGATTGCGTCGGCCAACAAAATAGAACGTTGGCACGCAGGGCCGACTAGGAACTCCCGCGGATTCCGCCGGCGCGCCTTTCCACATCCGGACGGCGCGTTATCCTGATTGCAACATGACTGCCGTTCAAACTCCTCTCGGCCGATGGCGCTCGGATGGCCCAGCGCCGACCGATGTCCCGGCCGAAGCCTCCGCGATCCTCGGCGACCTGCGCTCGGCGATTTCCGTGGTCGCCGGTCCAATGGGATTCGCGGTCGCCTGCAGTGGATCAGGGACATTCGGCGACCAATCGAGCGACGGTTGGCCGCTAATAGCACACCTTCCACCACTGCGACAGGCCCAACTCGGCAGTGCCGACTTCCTGGCCGACCACGGGTTGAATTTCCCGTACATGACCGGGGCGATGGCCAACGGGATCGCCTCGGCGGAGATCGTCGAAGCGATGAGCCGGGCGGGGATGCTCGGCAGTTTCGGGGCGGCGGGATTGTCGTATCAACGTGTCGTGCTGGCCATCGACCGATTGCAGGCGAATCTCGGGGATCGCCCCTTCTGCATCAACTTGATCCACAGCCCGAATGAGCAAGCCCATGAAATGGCGCTCACGGAGTTGTTCCTCAATCGCGGCGTGCGGCTGATCGAAGCCTCGGCTTATCTGGATCTCACGCCGGCCGTCGTGCGCTACCGCCTCGCTGGGTTGCTGCGCCGACCGGGCGGATCGGTCGAAATCGGCAACCGGATCATTGCCAAGGTGTCGCGGGTCGAAGTGGCGACGAAGTTCCTTTCCCCGGCGTCGGATCGGATCATTCAAGAACTGCTGGCAACGCAGCTGATCACGCGGGAACAGGCCGAACTCGCCAAATTCGTGCCGATGTGCGACGACCTCACGGCCGAAGCCGACAGCGGCGGTCACACCGACAACCGCCCCGCGATTACACTGCTGCCGACGATGACGGCATTGCGGGATCGCTTGCAAGCGCAGTTCGGCTTCGCGAAACCGGTGCGGGTGGGGTTGGCGGGCGGCATTGCGACCCCGGCGAGCGTGGCCGGCGCCTTCGCCCTCGGAGCGTCCTATGTTGTGACGGGTTCCGTGAACCAAGCCTGCGTCGAATCGGGGAGCTCGGACGCCGTCCGAACGATGCTCGCCGGGGCGGGGCAGGCCGACGTGGCGATGGCTCCGGCCGCGGACATGTTCGAAATGGGCGTGAAGGTGCAAGTGCTGAAACGCGGCACGATGTTCGCCATGCGCGGGCAGAAGCTTTTCGACCTCTACCGGGCATACCCGAGTTGGGAAGCGATCCCCGAGGCGGAGCGCGTCCCAGTTGAAAAGACGATCTTGCAGCGCCGCTTCGACGACGTCTGGGCCGAGACGCGGGATTTCTTTCTGAAGCGCGACCCGGCCCAAGTGCCGAAGGCCGAGGCGAACGCGAAGCATAAGATGGCGTTGGTCTTCCGCTGGTATTTGGGATTGTCTTCGAGGTGGGCCAACGCTGGTGAACCGACGCGTCAGCTCGATTATCAAGTGTGGTGCGGGCCTGCGATGGGCGCCTTCAACGAATGGGCGAAGGGGAGCCATCTGGAAACGCCCGCGAACCGCACTGTGGTGAATGTCGCCCACAACCTCTTGTACGGGGCCTGCGTGGTGATCCGGCAAACGGCCCTGCGGCAACAGGGGATCGACTTGCCGGGGGATTGGTTCCCCCTTCGACCATTGACGGATGACGAATTAGCGGATCGTCTGAATTGATTGTTTCCCGAGCGGTGGGCGTGAGCCCTCCGAGATGGCGAAACGATGTGTGCTCGAAATCCTCGGAGGGCTCACACCCACCGCTCGGGTCGGAATCACTCTCTGTTGAGGCTACCTGTTGAACAGTCCGACGAATCCGACTTTTGTTCCACTGGCCATCGTGGGCATCGGCTGCTTGTTCCCGAAAGCCGACGGCCCCGGCGCGTATTGGGCGAACATCAAGCACGGCGTCGATTGCATCGGCGAAGTGCCGCCGACGCACTGGAACCCGACCGACTACTACGATGCCGACCCGAAGTCGCCCGACCACACCTACGCCCGCCGGGGTGGGTTCCTCACGCCGATCGATTTCAACCCACTCGAATTCGGCATCGCCCCGCGGGACTTGGAAGCAACCGATACTTCCCAATTGCTCGGCTTGGTTGCGGCGAAACAAGCTCTGACGGACGCCGAGGTCGAGTTTGATACTCCGGGCGGTACGCTCCGCAGCAAAACCTCCGTGATCCTCGGTGTCACCGGGACTCTCGAACTCGTCATTCCACTCGGCGCCCGGTTGGGCCATCCGCAATGGCGCAGCGCGCTGAAGGATGCCGGCGTTGCCGACGACATCGCCCAAGACGTCGTCGAGCGCATCGGCGAAAGCTACGTACCTTGGCAAGAAAACAGCTTTCCGGGGTTGCTTGGGAATGTCGTCGCGGGGCGGATCGCCAACCGGCTCGATCTCCACGGCACGAACTGCGTCGTCGATGCCGCCTGCGCCAGTTCGCTCAGCGCCGTCCACCTCGCGGCCATGGAATTGGCCACCGGCAAGGCCGATGTCGTCGTCACCGGCGGGGCCGATACCTTCAACGATATCTTCATGTTCATGTGCTTCAGCAAGACGCCGGCGCTGTCGAAATCGGGGGAGTCGCGGCCATTCGATTCCAACGGCGACGGCACCGCCCTCGGCGAAGGCCTCGGCATGGTGGTGCTCAAGCGCCTCGCCGATGCGGAAGTGGCCGGGGACACCATCTACGCCGTGTTGAAGGGCATCGGCACCAGCAGCGACGGCAAAGGGAACGCGATCTACGCGCCTTCGGCCGAAGGGCAGAAACGCTGCCTCAACGACGCCTACGAACGCGCCGGCGTGAACCCTGCCACCGTGGAACTCATCGAAGCCCACGGCACCGGTACCAAGGTCGGCGATGCGGCGGAAGCCTCGGCCCTCACCGATATCTTTCGCAAGTCGGGCCATGCCCTCGGTCAGCCGTGGTGTGCGCTCGGTTCGGTGAAGTCGCAAATCGGCCACACGAAAGCCGCGGCCGGGGCGGCGTCGTTGATCAAGGTGGCGCTGGCGCTGCACAACAAAGTTCTGCCGCCGACGATCAAGGTGAATCAACCGGTCGATCCGCTGAACTCACCGGAAAGCCCGTTCTACGTGAACGGTCAGATGCGCCCGTGGCTACCGCGGACCGAGCATCCGCGGCGAGCGGGGTTGTCGGCCTTCGGCTTCGGCGGATCCAACTTCCACGCGGTCTTGGAAGAATACCAATCGAAGAAGGCCGAGCCCGATTGGGACGGACAGGTCGAAATCCTCGCCGTCTCAGGGCGCGACGCGGAGGTTCTATTGACCGCGCTCTCCCCGCTCGGTGACGCGCCGCAGTGGGCCGACTTCGCCCGCGCTGCGGAAACCTCCCGTGCGAGATTCGACGCCTCGGAGAACGTGCGGTTGGTGCTCGTGGCCCATCGCACCAAGACCGACCTCGCACAATTGTTGACTCGCACTAGGGCTCGCCTCTCGACCCAAAACGCAGCGCCGAAATGGCACGCATCCGAAGGGGCCTTCTTCGGCAGTGGTCCGGCGGCGGGGAAACTCGCCGTGCTCTTCCCCGGCCAAGGTTCGCAGAGCGTCGGCATGCTGCGCGAACTCGCTTGCACCTTCCCCGAGATGCTCGAATCGCTCGCGGATGCGGGTGGGCGTCTCAGCGATTTCATCTACCCGCCGACGTCATTCGCGGCGGATGCCAAGGCGAAACAGGACGACGAACTGAAAGCGACCGATGTCGCCCAGCCGGCGCTCGGAGCCGTGAGCTACGGGGCGTACCGCCTGCTGAGCGAGCGATTCGGATTGCGCGCCGATGGCTTCGGGGGGCACAGCTACGGGGAACTCCCGGCGCTCGCCGCCGGCGGCCGCATCTCGGAAGCCGACTTCTACCGGCTCTCCCGTCGGCGCGGGGAATTGATGGCCGCACAGCGCGTCGGCGACCCCGGCGCGATGCTCGCGGTGATCGCCCCGCTCGATAAAATCGAGCCGCTGTTGATCCCCGGAGTGGTGATCGCGAACAAGAACAGCCCGCAGCAGACGGTGCTGTCGGGGCGAACCGCCGACATCGAGCAGATCGCCAAAATCTTCACGGCAAACAACATCCGGGCCGTGAAACTGCCCGTCGCCGCGGCGTTCCACAGCGAACTCGTGTCTGACGCCTCCCGGCCCTTCCGCGAAGAATTGGATGCCGTCGAGTTCCGGGCCGGTTCGCCGGTCTACGCGAACACCACCGCAGCCGAGTATCCGCCCGATCCGTTCGCCTGTCGGGATTTGCTCGGCCACCAATTGGCGAAGCCGGTGGAGTTCGTCGGGCAGATTCACGCGATGCTCCGCGACGGCGTGAGGACGTTCTTCGAAGTCGGCCCCGGTGGCACGCTCACCAAACTGGTCCAGGCCATCATCGAAGTCGCCGCGCCGACCGACGACCTCGAGGCGCTCGCGCTGGAATCGCCCAAGAAGGCCGGCGCGTTCGACTTGGCGACGGCGCTGGCCAAACTGGCGGCGCGCGGGCACCGCGTGGACTTGGCCGCGTGGGAAGCGAAGAGCCGTTGTCGGCCGGCCGCGTTGCCGACGAAGCCGATCATGACGGTGCCGATCGGCGGCGCGAATATCGTAAATGCCCGCCCGAAACGCCCCGCCCGCGCCCCGGCCCCATCGGCGAATGGCTCGACACACAGCGCGATCGCAGCAGGAACCCGCCCGATGAACGATCCGAAATTGAACGAGTTGAGCGGGGCTTTGCAAATCACGCAACAGACGCTCGCGGCGTTGCAAAAGCTGCAAGAGCAGACGGCGCAACTCCATAAACAATTTCTCGAATCGCAAGAGAGCGCCCAGCGCACGCTGCACCAATTGGTCGCACAACAGCAATCGCTGTTCTTCGGTACTGCGGGACCGGCCCCGCTTCCGGCGTTGTCCGTTCGGGAAGTGGCAGCGCCGGCGCCGGTGATTATTGTTCCGCCCGTTCCGCAATATGTCCCACCGAAAGCGGCCGTGATTCCGCCGAAGCCCGCGCTCACCGGTGTGTCCGACGTCTTGCTCGCGGTGGTCGCGGAGAAGACCGGTTATCCCGTAGACATGCTGAACCTCGGTATGAGCCTCGACGGCGATCTCGGCGTCGATTCGATCAAGCGGGTCGAAATTCTAAGCGCACTCCAAGACAAATTGCCGAACGCACCCGTCGTGAAACCGGAGCACCTCGGCACCCTGCACACCTTGCAAGACGTGGCAGATTTTCTCGCGGTTGAGTCGGCCCCGGTGACGCCGCAACTGAAGCCGCGCGGGATGCCCAACATGCCGGGTGCGACGCTCGAAATGAAGATCGATCCGACCTTCTTCGCCGCGCCCGCGACCCTGCTCGGCCCGGTGACATTCGACAAACTCTTCCCTGTGGGAATCGCGGCGGACATCGCGGGAACTCTGTTGGCGGTGGTCGCCGAGAAGACCGGCTACCCGGTGGACATGCTGAACCTCGGCATGAGCCTCGACGGCGACCTCGGCGTGGATTCGATCAAGCGCGTCGAAATCTTGAGCGCGTTGCAAGACCGACTGCCGAGCGCGCCGGTGGTGAAGCCGGAACACCTCGGCACCCTGCACACGCTGCAGGACGTCGCCGATTTTCTCGGTCGCGATTCGAGTTCGTCGGAGCTCACCCCGAAGACCGAACCGATCTCCGCGATCCGCATGCCGGAGATGCCGTCGAGTTTGCACACGCCGCCGCCCGCGATCGGCGCGCCATCGACGAACGAGACGTGGGTCGTGCCGCCGCGGACGTTGGACACTTCGATCAGCGCGAACCGATCCGCTTCGTCGATCGCCGCGCTCGAACGGATCGACCGGAGCATCTTGCAAGCCGTCGATATCGACTTGACCGCGCCGCGCCCGCGACTGCCGGTGCCGGAAGGCTCCGTAATCTGGATCGTTTCCGGCGACGACTCGCTGGGCCGCGAGCTGGCGGCGCAGCTCCAAAGTTTGCGAATGGTGCCGACATTGTTCCGCTGGGCCGACCCGATCGGATCGACGATCGAGGGCCAACCCGTCGGGCTAGTTTTGATCCCACCGCGCGTGGCGACGCCGGCGTCGAACCCGAGTCGCACGGCGTTCCTTTGGATTCGGATTGCCGCACCGAAACTGCGCGCGGCGGGCCGTGCGGGGTTCCTCGGCTCCGTCGTCCAACTCGACGGCTCTTTCGGATTGATGGATCTCACGGTCGATGCCGACGCCGCGCTCGGTGGCTTGGCGGGGATGGTGAAAACGGCCCGACACGAATGGCCGGAGGTCGCCTGCAAAGCCATCGATATCGCGCCGGACTTCGCACGGAACAACGCCGCAGCCGCGGCGGTCGCCATCGCCGATGAATTATTCTCCGTCGGGCCGGTCGAAGTCGGGATTAGCGAGTCTCACCGCTGCACCGTGGAGTTGGCCCGCACCGTCCGCAAGCCGTCGATGCAACCGCTCACGCTCGGCCCCAAAGATGTCATCGTCGTCACCGGCGGCGCTCGCGGCGTGACGGCGGAAGTTGCGGCGGCGCTCGCCGAGACCTTCAAGCCGACGTTGATCCTCACCGGCCGCACGGCGTTGCCCACCGGCCCGGAACCGGCGTGGATGGCCGGGGCGACTGACGAAGCGGGCCTGAAGAAAGTGATCGCCGAACAACTCGGCGGATCGGCCACGCCCAAGGCCGTATCGGAGAGCTATCAAAAAATCGTCGCGCAGCGCGAGATCCGCATGAACCTCGCCCGCATGGAACGGGCCGGTTCCAAAGTCGCGTACCTCGTCGCCGATGTCGCGAACTCGCGCCAAGTGGCCGATTTGCTCCACCAAGTGCAAGTGAGGCACGGCACCATTTCCGGACTCATTCACGGCGCTGGCGTGCTGGCCGACAAGCGCATCGAAGACTTGACCGACGACCAATTCGATGCCGTGTACTCGACCAAAGTCGCGGGCCTGCGGAATTTGCTCGACCACCTCGGCGGCCAAGAGTTGAAGTTGCTCGTGCTCTTCAGCAGTACGACGGCCCGCTTCGGCCGCACCGGCCAAGTGGCCTACGCCGTCGCCAACGAAGTGTTGAACAAGATGGCGCAAGTGGAATCGCGGCGCCGGCCGAACACCCGCGTGGTCGCCATCAATTGGGGACCGTGGGACGGCGGCATGGTGACCCCCGGCCTGCGCAAAGTCTTCGAGAGCGAAGGCGTCGGCACGATTCCGCTCGATGAAGGCGGCATCTTCGCGGTGCAGGAACTCAACTTGTCCGGTCGCACGGCCGAAGTGGTGGCCCTCGGCATGAGCCGCTCCGGAAAACCGGGGACATCGGCGAGCGGGAGCATCGTCAACCATGGGAGGACGACTCTAGGGCCGGGTGCCGCCCCGCCGACGAACCCGCCGATCGGCGACTTATCGGTCGTTTTCGAACGTGCAATCGAACTCGCGTCGCACCCGGTTTTGCGCTCCCACGTCATCGACGGCCGCGCCGTGTTGCCGATGGCCCTGCATATGGAGTGGCTCGCGCACGCGGCCCTGCACGGTAATCCCGGACTGGTGTTCCACGGCTTCAACGAGATGCGCGTGACCAACGGCATCATGGTCGAAGAGAGCTTGCCCGCCACGGTGCGGGCGTTTGCGGGTCGCGGCATCAAGAGCGAGAAGAACTTTTTGGTGCCCGTGGAATTGCGCGGCCGACGCCGCGATGGCCGGGAAGTGGTGCATTCCAAGGCCGAAGTGATTTTGACGGCGGCGCTGCCGAAAGCCCCCGCGACGATCCGCGTCCCCGATGTCCAGCCGTACCCGCATCCGCTCGAAGAAATCTACCGGTTCTTCTTGTTCCACGGTCCGGATTTGCACGGCATCGAACGCATCGAAGGCGTCGCCGAAGGAGCATTCGTCGGCAGCGTCTACCCGGCGCCGGCGCCGGGGGAATGGCTGACCGAACCGCTGCGGAACTCGTGGGTCGCGGACCCGCTCGCGCTCGATGCCAGCTTCCAGATGATGATCCTCTGGAGCTACGCCCAGCATGGGGCCGGGTCGCTGCCGTGTTTCGCGGGCCGCTACCGACAGTATCGCCGGGCGTTCTCGGCCGGCCCGGTGCGCGTGCAAATCCGCATCACGCGCGACAACGGTTCGTTCGCCCGCGCCGACATCGACTACCTCGACGCG
>JBBRUN010000107.1:0-12636 GCA_038247765.1 Gemmatales bacterium
GAGAGCTCCAAGGTGTATTGCGTCGAACTGAGTATCACGGAGCGTCCGGCCGGCGACGTTCCGGCGGGAGTGATTGTGGATCAGAAACGCCCGTGGTACCAATGGCAGAACGCCCAAATCGCCCTGCGTGACAAGGGCATCCCCATTCCGGAGCATCTGAAAACCAAGTTGCCTCCCGAGCTGCCGAAGGAAACGAACGACCCGATGAAGAAGAAGTAGCCCACGATCATTCCCGAGAACGGAGGGAGCAATATGAGTGTGATCGAACTCAGCCAGAACACACAGGGCGCGGAGCTGGGTGCGCTGTCGGTGATGGGCACGTCGGGCCAGGTGAGCTTCACGGGCGGCGTCTACAAAGCGAAGATCGTCGCCATCGGCCATATGCATCTCCCGAAAGAAATTCAGGATCCGCCGATGAAGAAATAACCGTTGCGAATGCGAATGGCGTAGCAACGATTCGTGGAGGCTTTGAGGGTCATGCTCGGCGTGACGCCACTCCCGTACCGGCGTCACGCCGAGCGTGACCTACGAAAACAGCTCATCGGGAAGAAACTCCAAGAATCAACGATCGGCAATGCGGTTTAGATTTCGCTTTCGGAGCTTTCGCTGCTGTCGGCCGGGGGGGTATGCAGAATGACTGAAACCTAAAAGCTAAAGTTGCTGGCAACGATTCTTGAAGTTCTGGCCCCTTCCTTCCAGCGGCGGCGGGTTCCGAAGACTCCACCCGCTCTACGAATTGTCTAAGAATCGTATCTAGACCGCCGACGAGAACCGAAACTACGAAAACGGGTGCGCATGGTACAATTACCAATCGCGTCCCCGAATGCCGGAGTTTCGCCCATGCGGTTCGGTTTCGCGCTCGCGCTGCTTTCGATTTCGACTGTATCCGCACTCGCCGCTGAGCCGGAGTCGCCTTACCTGTGGCGGGTCGTCGTGCAAACGCCGGTGCACCCGAGCCTGTCGGCCCCTGTGCGCGAACGCCTCTGCAAAGATTTGAAAGCGGCCCTGCAACCGGTCGTGGGCGAGGAACTCGGCCGGGTCGAAGTCGTCGATCTGCGGGCGACCCCCGAGAAGGACTGGGAACCTCTGTGGAAGGCGTTCGTCGACGGCGGTTGGCCGGCGCTCGAAACCGACGAAGCCCGCAAGCTGACGGGGATCAAGACGCACTTCGTGAAGCTCGAAGTCCGCGACGGGCGCACCTTCCGGGCCGAGGCCCGACAACTCGACGGTTCGACGGGGATCGTCTCGGCCTTGGTGCGATCCACCGAGACGCAGAACGCCGACACCATCGCCCGCCTGACGGGCCTGCTCATCGGCAAAGACTTCGGCCCCGTCGGCATCGTCGAAGCTATCAAAAACGATGAAAAGCAAGTGTCGGTAAAGTTCCGCGGCGGCCGACTGCCGGGGTTCGAGCGCAGCGTCCAAACGGGGGATGTGCTCGCCTTCGGCTTGGTGATGGAGGTGACGCGAGCCGGGAACAAACCGAAGATCGACGCGAAGCCGGTGCTCGTCGGCAAGCCGCAACCGGGGACGTACCTGCGCGTGATCAGCAAGATATCCAACGGCGAATGCCGGTGCGAAATCTTCACGCAGTCGAAGACCCCGCTCATCACCTCGAAGGGTGTCGTCGGGTACCGGGCCATGAAGGTCGCCACGCAAGAAACCAAGGTGCAACTCCGGCTCGTCGGCCCCGATGGCAAACCGCCCCCCTCGACGACCTCGCTCGAAGTGTGGGCGTCCGACGCGGGCTTCAACGCCAAGCCGACGAACCGCGATACCTTCGAACTTCAGAAAGGGATCTATTCGTCTGGCAAGCCTTTTAAGAACGTCGCTTGCGTCGTCGTGCGGGTCGGGGCTTCCAACAGCGTCGGCTTCGTCGTACCGTTGGTGCCGAGCGGCGAGCCGATCACCCTGCGCGTGACGATCGACAAAGCCGCCATCGAGAAGGGGGAGTTCGAACAGGCCTGCGAGCGCCTGCGCGCCCGCGTCGCCGATGCGGCCACGGCGCAGATCGAACTGTTCAAAGGCCTCGGCAAATTGATCACCGATGGGCAAAACGAAGCGGCGTTGCTGCGGGCCACGAACGGCATCCAAGCGTCCGACGCGGCCGATGCCCTGCTGAGCGACGAATTGACCAAGCTCAAGAAAGACAAGCTCGTGAAGGAGGCGTACCCGTCCACGCTATTGGCGATCAGCGAAGAGCAATTGAAGCTGCTGCGGACGGGCAAACCGGAACTCGAGAAGCGCATCGATGATTTGAAGATGGCCATCGCCAAGGCCAACGACCCGGTGAAGTTCGAAAAGGAATTTCGCGCCAACGAACTCGTCCGGCAGATTCAATACCACGTCGGCCGGGGCGAAGTGCCCGAGGCGGACGCGCTGTACGATCAGCTCATCGAATTGACGAAGCAAGATGCGATGAAGGCCAAGAAGGCGAAACTGCAAACCGAGTGGGCCACGGCCAACGACGACCACAAGAAGGCCCGCGCCTTCTTGATCGACGACTGGCGCAAGGCGATCGTCCTCGCCGACTATTCGCCGCTGCTGCCGAAGTTGCAACCGACGGCCGACACGTTGGTGAAGAACGCCGACAAGCTCGGCTTGCGGACCCTCATGAGCGCCATCGGCATCGGCTACGCCCGCCTGCAAGATCAACTCGCCCCGCTCGACGTGAACACCGAAGCGGACGCCGCACTGATCCTGGAGATCAAAGCTTTCGCCGACGCAGTCCGCAAGATCGAGCTGACGACCGAAGCGGAGTTGAAGAAGTTGGAAGAGAAGAAGTAAAGGCTTTCGGGGCCGCATCCATAAACTTGCGGGGTTGCGACCAACGGCGGAGAAGGATTTCATGGACTTGACCCGCGAACTGAGCGAAGCGCTGGCCGCCGCGAACCGCGCCGGAGATTTCATCCGCGCCGAATACGACGCATTCGTGCCGATCCAGGATGCGCCGTCGCACATCTGCACGCACGCCGATATCGGCGCCCAAGACATCATCTTGAAGAACTTGTTGACGGCCTTCCCAAGCGATGGCTTCTGCGCCGAAGAATCGACCGCGCTGATATCGGTGGCGAATGCGGATCGCGTTTGGGTCGTCGATCCCATCGATGGCACCCGCGGGTTCGCCACGAAGAATGGCGAATTCTCGGTGATGATCGGCCTGACCGTGAAGAATCGACCCGTGCTCGGTGTCGTGCTCGAACCGATCCAACGCCGCACGACCTACGCTACCCTCGGCGAAGGCTGCTTCGCGATCCACGGCGACTCGGCACCCGTGCGCTGCCGGGTGAGCGACTGCTCGGTACTGGAATCGGCGACGCTGACGACGAGCCACGTGAACCCGGGCAAGCCGCTGAAGCCGGTGATCCGCAAGCTGCAACCGGGGACGATCCACCAGACCTTCTCGGCGGGGGTGAAGCTGGCGCTCGTGGCCCGCGGCGAGGTCGATCTGTACGTCAACGACTACCCGGAGTTCCACGATTGGGACATTTGCGCCGGGCACGTGCTGGTTGTGGAAGCCGGGGGGATCGTCACGGAGTTCGACGGCGGAGCCGTGCAATACGGGCGGGTCGGTGCCAAGCGCCGCGGTGGCATGGTCGCCACCAACGGCCCGCTGCAAGAGGAAGTGCTGAAGCGATTGGCCGGGGTCGTTCCGGCATAACCCGGCTTACTTCTTGACCTTGGTGTAGCTCAGAGACAGCACGGCGAAGGCCGTCGCCAATTCCGGGGCACCTTCGAGGAAGGCGCTGTTCGAGTTGATCCAGCTCCCGTCTTCCTTCTGCTGCTTCTTCAATTCGTCGAAGAGGTCCTTCCGCCACGGGTGCTTCACGTCTTTGGCGTCGGTGAACTCGTCTTCGCCGAGGGCGTCCATCGCCTTGGCGAAGGTGTGGTAGTAGTAGAAGAGGCCAGCCTTGCCGTTGCCGGGATTCTCGGTGAGGGTGTAGTGCTTCTTCACCCAGCTGAGGGCCGCGACGACGCGTGGATCCTTCTTATCGACCCCGGCGTACAGGAAGCTTTTCAAGCCGGTGTAGGTCATGCCGCCTTCGCTGCGAAGCCCGCCGGCTTCGGTTCGCTTGCCGCTCTTCTCGTTGTCCTGTTCGAAGGCGTTGTAAACGAAGCCGCCTTCGTTGTCTTTGTCGGTCTTCTTGGCGAACGGTTGATCGTTGTATTCGCCGCTGAGGTTTTGCGCCCGGCTGAGGAAGGTGATCGCCTTCTTCAACGCCGGATCGTCCGGCTTGGCCCCGGCGGCCATCAACGCTTCGATGAAGAATCCGGTATTGCTGGTGTCCGGCCGCGTGCCGGCGTTGTAGCCGGCGCCGCCGAACTTCAGTTCTTTGTCGTCCTTACCATTGGCATCTTGGACGCCCTTGACGTACTTCACCGCGGCCGCGATGACTTTGTCGTACTTGCCGTCTTTGTTGCACTCGGAGAAGGCGACCACCGCGAGGGCCGTGTTGTAGTTTTCTTGGCCCTTGGAATAGACGCCGCCGTCCTTCTGCACGAAGGTTTCCACGAATTTGATCGCCTTGGCGACGACGACATCGTCGGCCGGGTAGCCGGCTTTGACGAGGCCCGCCGCGATCAGCGCAGTGACGCCGGGGCCGAACTTCGGCAAGAAGCTACCGTCTTCGCCCTGCTTCGTCTTCAAGAAGGCGTGTGCTTTATCGAGAACTGCTTTGAGGTCGTCCGGTTTCGGGGCGACCTCGGCGGCACGCGCCGGTGCCGGGGTGGGAATGAGCACTGCCCCGACGAGGGCGAGCGACAACAGCGGCGGAAGGAATCGGAACATCGGCGAACCTCGGGGTGCGGAAGGGAATTGGAGTGGAGCAAGGCTTGTGCCGGTGAAATTGTACCGGAATTATTGGGTGGATCGATGGCTGTGGTCACGCAATCGCCAGAGGTGGATAGGAATTAGCATTCCGGCGAGCGTGAGCCTCCGGAGTTTCCGAGCAAGACTCCGGCGGCTCACGCCGGTCGGCTCGCCTTCAAAGTTCACCGAGCGCCATCTCGAAATCGGCGACGCCGACACGCAGGCAGAGCTGATGGAATTCTTCTTCGTAATCGTCGGTGGTGTGGTGGAGATGCTCGGCTTCCGAGATCAACGGGAGGTCTTTCCGGCGGCGGACACCGAAATCGCGCAGAATCCGGCGGAACGGATTGATCTTGCCGGCGTAGATGTGGATCAACTTGTGTTCGTCGAACTGGACTTCCATCGGCCCGGCGGTGCTGAGCACCGCGACGCCGGTGCAGCCGTCGTTCAACAGCAAATCTTCGAAATCGCAGAAATGGCTCGCCAACACCGGCAGGTCGATGTGCGTTCTGCGGTAGTCCATATGATCGTCGGCATCGCGGCCGTGGCTCGTTTCGAGGACGACGTGCACCGTGTCGCCCAAAGGCTCGAGCAGGGCCACGAAGCAGTCGATGAGGTTCTCGGCCGAGACGGCGGCGGAGATCATCGGCAACTTCAAGCCGGCCTTGCGGTCGCGGTAAACCTGCAGGTGGTAGCCTTGGCGCGGACGAATGGGCAGAGTCGGCCCCGGCCGCACCGCGTCGGTGAGGGTGAAGGAGCCGTAGGTTTTCCGGTTCAAATGATCCGTCCAAGAATCCGCGTTCACGAAACATCCTCGCTTCGGCTGAAAACAGTTTCCCGGTGCCCAAGGGAGGGCGGCTGCGGGAGAAGGCCGTGGGGTGCCGAACAAGTTGCGGAGCGGACTCTGTCAACTTACCCGGCGATTGGCCGGGCGGCAGTCCTCGGGCGTCGTATTCTAGCGCCGATGCCTTCACCGTAGCACGAATTGCGGGATTATGCCGGGGTTTTCGGCGCTTCGCATCGCCCGGATTCGATAGGTGCGCCGGTTTGCCCGGTCGATTCGGCCCCAGGATCGGGGTAGTAGCGGCGGGCGCGGAATGTCGATAAAGTTGAAGTAGACCAGAGACCTCACCCCCCGGCCCCCTTTCCGAAACGGAGAGGGGGAGATCAGGTGCCCCCATGCGGTTCGCCATTGCACTTGCCTTCGCGCTCGCCGGCTTCGCACTCGCGGCGCAGACCCCGCCGCCGGGGAGTATCGTCATCCGACCCAAGGGTTTGACCACGCCGACCGTCACGCCGCCGACCGACATCAAGCCGAAGGTGATCCTTCAAAATGATCCCGACCGCCCGGGATATTACGTGATCCGCCCGAGCGGCCGGTTACCGAGTTCCACCGGCAGCGCGATGCTCCCGACGCCGCGCGAAAATGTGCCGCACCTCGAAATCATCCGACCCAAGCCGATGGGCACCGACCCGATCCCATCACCGAATCTACCGCGACCGACCAGCCCGACGATCCCGCTGCCGGTGCCGATCAGCAAAGAGCCGGACGACGTCAAGGACGGCAAGATCCTGCTCGAAACCTACGACGTGGCCTACTGCCGCGGGTTCAAAGTCGGCTACACGCACACCGTGGTGCGCGAGTACGACCGCGACAAAATGAAGATGATCTACGGCAACAAGCGACTCGTTATGCAGGTCGCCCGCTTCGGCCAAAACGTCGAAATCTGGGGGGAGAACGCCACCATCGAGACGCTCGACGGCAAAGTCATCGTCACGCAGACTCGCCAAGGTTTGGGCAAAGACACCGCGATGTCACTGACGGGCACGGCCACGAACAAAGGCTTGGCGGTGAAGATCGAAGGCGCCGTCAACAATGCGGAAACGATCCCTTGGCCCGACGGTGTCCTCGGCATCGGCAAGGAAGCGAGCCTGCTGATGGACAAGAAACCGAAGGTCGGCGAAACCATCGAGTACCTCAGCTACGAAGGCCGCATCAACCGCGTCGTCAAGATGAAGATCACGGCGCAAGAGCCGGAGGAGTTGGCCCTGTCCGACGGCCAGAAGCCGAAAAAGTGGCTGAAATACCTGCTCGAAATGGACCCGGCCGGGGAATTCAAACTGCCGCCGGCGACCCTCTACGCCGACCCGGACACCTTCGAGCCGATGCGCGTCGATTCGGACATGCCCACGCTCGGCGGAAAGATGATCGTGCTGCGGACGACCAAGGAATTCGCCCTGCGGGCACCGGGCAAACGGCTCGACATCGCCGAGGCACAGTCCATCAAACTCGACCGCAGCGTCGCCGGGATCCACGGCAAATCGAGCGTGACGTACCGCGTGACCTTCGCCGGGGACACGCCGCTCGACAAAATCTTCAAAGCCGACGACCGGCAGACGATCCGGGACGCCGACGCTAAATCGCGCACGTTCGATTTGCAAGTGTCAGCCGTGCGGAAGCCGGTGCGAAATCCGAATGCTCAAGAAATGGCGGGCACAGAGCACCTCAGCAGCAGTTACTTCATCGACTGGGACAACGACACCGTGAAGGGGCACGCCAAGTCGGCGATCCGCAATCTGCCCCCCAAAGCCACCGACTTCGAGAAGGCCCAAGCCGTGGAGACGTGGGTGAATGCGAACATGAAACCGGCCGAGTTCAGCCAAGCGATGGCCCCGTGCCTGAGTGTGGCCAAGAGCCTCAGCGGCGACTGCACCGAGTTCTCGATGCTCGCCGCCGGGATGGTGCGGGCGCTCGGCATCCCGTCGCGCACGGCTCTCGGCGTCGTCTACGTCGAAGGCAAACGGGGCGACAAACCGACGCTCGCCTACCACATGTGGTTCGAAGTCTGGGCCGATGGCCAGTGGCTCAGCCTCGACGGCACCCTCGGACAAGGGTCGATCGGGCCGGGGCATATCAAAATCACCGACAGCCACTGGGACGGCGAACGGGGCTTCGCGCCGCTGTTGCCGGTGCTGAACGTCCTCGGGGCCCTACCGAAAGTGACCATCGGGAAAGTCGATGGGCGCTAGCGATGGATCATTCGACCGTGGCTACTCCGGAGTCGCGGCGCTTCACGAGTGCGACGCGGTTGCCCACCGGGTTGTAGCGGACTTCGTCCATAAACGCCCGCATCAATAGCAGCCCGCGGCCGCTGGGCCGGCACAAATACTCGGGGTCGGTGGGGTCGGGTAAGCTCGCGACATCGAACCCTGGGCCTTCGTCGGCGATCACGAACGCCGCCGCGTCGTCCGACACCCGCACCAGTATGCGGACCCGGCGCTCCCGGTACGGGGCTTCGTACCGCCGCTCTTTGGCCAAGTTGTAGAAGGCTTTGTCGTCTTGCTCTTTCAACTTCGAGCTGACGCCGAGGTTGCCGTGGTAGATCCCGTTCAACAGCGCTTCTTCGAGGGCGACGCCGATGCGCGTCACCGCTGTAGCGTCGCAGAGGCCCATGCTCAGGACATCTTGCTGGAGCACCGCGATCAGCGGTTGCACCAATGCGGGGTCGTTGTCCAAAACGAACCGGGCCGTGCGGCGGGTCTGGCAATCCAGAACCTTGTAGCGGCGCTCTTCCGTCTTCGAGGCCGCGAGCACTTGCTCGACGACGGTCGGCAGTTCGTCCTCCAAGGTTTTCTTGGGGACGTACCCGGCGGCGCCGGCCTTCAGGGCCATGATCGCCAAGGACTCGCTGCCGTGACCGGTCATGAGGATGACCGGGACGCGCGGGAATCGCTCGCGGACTTGCTCGACGAGCGCGAGGCCTTCGAGGTTGGGCATCTGCATGTCGGTGACGACGAGGCTCGGCGGGGCGAGGGCGATTTGCTCGAGGGCCAATGCCCCGTCGGCCGCATAGGCGACCCTCCAGCCCGCTTATTCCAGCACGCGCCCGGCGACGCGGCGGTCGATGGCGGAATCGTCGACGACGAGAATGATCGGCGTTTCGGGAGCTTCAGGTGTGGGAATCATGGCGGTATCCGATTAATGGGTGGCGAATTCGGGTGTGGAAGCGGCCAGATCGGCGACGAGGCGCCGGACTTCGGTTTCGAGCGCGCAGAAGGCTTCCGGTGCGGCGGAGAATTCCCCTTCGGTGCCGATGAGTTCGAGGCGTCGGGCTGCCGAAGCGGTGAAGGTGCCTCCGACGTACCCGGCGGCCCCTTTGAGGCCATGGGCCGAGCGTTTTAAGGTGGCCGCGTCCCCCGCAGCGATCGCCGTGCGGATTTCATCGAGCAACTTCGGCCCGTCTGTCCGGAACAAATCGGCGACTTCGGCGAACAGCTCTTCGTCGTCCCCCAGTCGCTCGAGGGCCGCAGCCCGGTCGAACGAGATCGGGGCCAGTGTCTGCGCGGGTTCCCCCGGCACGGCTACGGCACGGGCCGGTTCGAAGCTTTCGATCCATTGGAGCACGCGGAAGAGTTCCTCGCGCTGCACGGGCTTCGTCAGGTAGTCGTCCATGCCGGCGGCCAAGCAGCGATCGCGGTCGCCGGTCATCGCGTGGGCGGTCATGGCCACAATCGGCGTGCGGTAGTCCGTGCCCGATTCCATCTCGCGAATGCGCCGCGTCGCTTCGAACCCGTCCACCTCGGGCATTTGCACGTCCATCAGCATCAAGTCGAATCGCTTGGAAGCCAAGGCCGCGAGGGCCTCGCCGCCGTGGTTAGCGACCTGCACCTTGTGCCCGCATTTTTCCAACAGCCGGACGGCCACGAGCTGGTTGACGACGTTGTCTTCGGCCAGCAAAATCTCGAGCGTCCGCGCGGGTGCCCGGTACGCGGGTTCCAACAGCGTGCTCCGGACGGTCGGGCCTTTGCTGGCGGGGAGTTCGCTCCCCAGTGCCACGGTGATCGCTTTCAGCAGTTCCGCCGCCTTCACCGGCTTCACCAAATAGGCGGTCAACCCGAGCGCCCGGCACCGCGCGGCGTCCCCTGGGCCGTCGGCCGAGGTGAGCATCATGATCGAGGCGCCGGCCAAGAGAGGATCTTGCGCGATCTGCCGACCGACCTCGAAACCGTCCATGTCGGGCATCATGGCGTCGAGCAACACGAGCGGGTACGGGTCGCCGGCTTCGGCGGCGCGGCGGAGTTCCTTCAACGCCGCCGGCCCGGATTCGACGCACGTCGGCCACGCTTCCCAAAGCCGCAACGTGTCGGCGAGCACGCGCCGGTTGGTGGCGTTGTCGTCCACGACGAGGACACTGGAGCCGCGCAGGCTCGTCGGCGGCCGGCCCGACGCCCGCAATCCCGAGACTTTCGCGAGCTCGAAGCACGATTCGAAGTGGAACTCGCTGCCGGTGCCCGGTTCGCTCTCGACCCAGATCGAACCGCCCATGAGTTGCACGAGCCGCGTCGAGATGGTCAGTCCCAAGCCGGTGCCGCCGTAGCGCCGCGTGGTCGAGCCGTCGGCTTGCGTGAAGGCGTCGAAGATGCTCGCTTGCTTCGCCCGGGGGATGCCGATGCCGGTATCGCGGACGCAGAAGTGCACGCCGACGCCTTCGGGGATGGACACCGGCTTCGCGTAGACGACGACCTCTCCGGACTCGGTGAATTTGATGGCGTTACCGACGAGGTTCGTGAGGATCTGCCGGAGCCGCCCGGCATCGCCGACGAGCGCATCGGGCACGTCCGGGTGGACGTCGCAGGCCAGTTCCAAGCCCTTCGAGTGGGCCTTGAGGGCGAAGGCTTTCAGTGTGTCGCCGAGCACGTCCCGCAGGGCGAACGGCGCCGGGTCGAGATCGAGTTTGCCGGCTTCGATCTTCGAGAAATCGAGGATGTCGTTGATGACCGTCAAGAGCGCATCGGCGGACGACGCCACGAGATTGAGCGAATCGCGCTGTTCGGGACTCAGTTCGCTTTCGAGGACCAAACCGGTGAGGCCGAGGATGCCGTTCATCGGCGTGCGGATTTCATGGCTCATGTTGGCGAGAAACTCGCCCTTGGCCCGGCTGGCTTCCACGGCATCTTCGCGCGCTTGCCTCAATGCCGTCTCGACCCGCTTTCGTTCGGATATATCTCGGAAACACCAAATGCGACCGTAGTATTCTCCGCTCCCGCCGACCACCGGCGCCGAATGACGATCCAATATCCGCCCATCTTTGAGTGCGATCTCTTCTTGTGCGGACTCGTTCGGGTTGTCGTAAAGGAACTTCACGCGTGCGAAGAACGCCTCGGAATCCGTCACCAGTGTCGCCGCGTATTGCAGCGTCGCGCCGTCATCTTTCAAATTGAGGATCGACTCGGGAACCTTCCAAGTTTCCCCGAAACGGCGATTTTGGAGCACTTTGCGGCCGGCGTCGTCCACGACGAGAATCCCGTCGAGACTCGACTCAACTTGCGCTTCGAGGAAGGCGCTGTTCGCCCGCAATTCTAAGTCTTTCGATTTCCGTTCGCTGATATCGGATTCGATGGCGATGAAATTTTTCAGATTCCCATTTTCGTCATGCACCGGCTGACAATCGATCGACAACCAGTACCCACGCCCGCCTTTCGAATAGTTGAGGATTTCGACCGCGAACCCTTCGCCCTCCCGAATTCGGTTTCGCATCAATTCGCAAGTAGCGGGGTCAGTGTCCTTCCCTTGAAGAAATGAACCGGGGGAGCGGCCCACGACTTCGTCCAAGACGTAACCCGTGACGCGTGTGAATCCCTCGTTGACCCATTCGATCCGACCCTTGGGATCGGTGATCACCACGGCATTTTGAGTACGGCTCGCCACTAGCGCGAGTTTGCGGTGTTGTTCTTCGCTTTTTTGCAACGCGGCCTCAATCCGCTTGCGTTCGGTGATATTTTGGATTTGCGAGACGAAGTAGAGCGGGATCCCGTCGCTGTCGCGGACGAGCGACACGCTGAGCAGTGTCCAAATGGCGTGCCCGTCTTTGTGGAGGTACCGCTTCTCCATTTGGTAAGTCGGGATCGTCCCCGCGAGCATGCCGTCCACGTTCGCCAAATCCGCAGCGAGATCGTCCGCGTGCGTGATCTCTTGGAACGACCCTTTCAACAATTCATCGGCGGTGTAGCCGACGATCTCGCACAGTGAGCGGTTGACGCGCAGCCAGCGGCCGTCCGGCCCGACAAGCGCCATGCCGATGGCCGCGTGTTCGAGGGCGCCGCGGAAGCGCTCTTCGCTTTCGCGCAACTCGCCCATGCGCTTCCGCACTTGCAGTTCGACCTCGGCCCGGGAGGCTTCGAGCTCCGCTTCCCGCAGAGCCTCCGCTTCGATGTCCCGATCCCCGCTGATGCAGGAGTAAATCAAGAACAAGTCGATGAAGACGACCCACCCGGCGTGCTCCAGCCAGCGCCAATCGGAGCCGACCGCTGTGCCGAAGGCCGACTCGGGCCAGAGCGCCCCGCGTAGGACGTGGTCCGCGGCCGTGACGACCGTGGCCGTGATAATCACTCGCCAATCGCGGTAGAACGCGAGGAACGCCAACGACCCGAAGACGTGGAAGTACGTCTCGATGCGGCCGCCGCTGAGGTGGATCAAGAGCGAACTGCAGAGCATTTGGCCGACGGCAATCGCGTGCCGGGTCCACAGTTGCCCGGGGCGGAAGACGCCCAACGCGACGGGGAGGCTGATGATCAGCAGGCCCAAGAACACGGCGCCCCAGACGTGCGGATGCGTCGTGCTCGTCGTCCCGGCCCATGCCAGCGGGGTCACCCAGAGGGCGAGGACGATGGCGACCAGCCACTGGAACACGAGCAGCCCCGCGAAGAGCCGATCGGTCCGCTTGGCGACGCGATCCCGCGTCCGCTGGGCGAGTTCGGCCTGTCGATTCTGCAGTTCGCTGTCATCGGGCATCCGAGAATCTCCGTCCGAGCCTGGGCCGCAGCGC
>JBBRUN010000108.1:0-12601 GCA_038247765.1 Gemmatales bacterium
ACGCACCGGGCGGCCACGATGTTCAGCTACTTCAGCTACAACTTCTGCTGGCCGGTGGAGACGCTGCGTCAGAAGGACGCGGACGGCCGCTGGCAACGAAGGACCCCGGCCATGGCGGCGGGATTAACAGATCAGGTGTGGCCGTTATCGGAGTGGCTGGCATTTCCAGCCGTGCAATGCAAGTAGGCCACTACCTCGATGTGGGAGCAATGGGAATTTCCCCGCACGCCATCAATACTGAGGTATTTCGACCCTTGTTCCGCCGGCCAAGGCGCTCTCGTGGGCGCAGATGCCGACGAGCGTCCAGTTCGCACTCGTCGCGGCATCCGGGAAAGCCGGTTGCTCGCCCAACACCGCCATCAGGAAGTTGTGGGCCAAGTGCGGGTGGCTTCCCCCATGACCGCCGCCCTGCACAAAGCTCAGGTGCGTGGCATCGTGGATCGCGCCGGTGAATTTCCGAATGGCTTCGGGTAGACGGTCGGCGTAATCCGGCACCTTCACACGCTTCGGGATTTCCCCTTCCGTCCGCGGCGACTCCGGGCTGTTCTTCGTGTGGATCACCGGGTCTTCGCCTTCGACCTGCTGCCACTCGAAACTCGCCTTGGCCCCCGTGACATCGAAGCTCTCGCGGTATTGCCGGGCCACGTCGAACAGCGTCCGAGTCACTTCAGCGCATACGTCCGAACCCGCGATTTTGAAGGTCGCCGTCTCGAGCGCGAACGGGCTTCCATAGTTGCCGATGAGATCTTCGCGGATGCGGCCGGAACCGTGGCAGACGACGCTCTCGGCGAGCGCCGGCCGGCCCGGTTTGCTGAGGATCGCCAGGCACGGGCTGACGCAGTGCGTGGCGTACCACATCGGTGGCAGACCCGGCCAGTAATTCGGCCAGCCGTCCATGTCTTGTTGGTGGCTACCCCGCAGGAATTGGATGCGGCCGAGTTCGCCTTTGTCGTACAGTTCCTTGGCGAAGAGGTATTCGCGCGCGTAGACCACCGTTTCCATCATCATGTACGTCTTGCCGGTCTCCTTTTGTAATTTCACAATCGCTGCGATGTCTTCTTTCGTGGTCGCCATCGGCACGGTGCAGGCGACGTGCTTACCGGCCATGAGGGCCGCGATGGTCTGCAAGCCGTGATCCGGAATCGGGCTGTTGATGTGCACGGCGTCGATGTCCGGATCCTTCAGCACATCGAGGTAGCTGGTGTAGCGTTTCTCGATGCCGAACTTGTCGGCACAGGCGTCGAGCTCAGCCTTGTTCCGCCGGCATACCGCCACCATCTCGGCGTTCGGATGATTCTGATAGATGGGGATGAATTCGGAGCCGAAGCCGAGGCCGACGATCGCGACGCGGACTTTTTTGGGAGAAGCCACAATGAGGTACCTCAGGGGGAAGATTAGCCGAGCGGTCGAATTGGGCAACAGCAGGCCAAATCAACCTTTTCCGGGGCTGCATCGCATTCGTCAAGCCGCGCTTTCCTTCCAGAAGCTGCGACCCATCGCATCCGCCAGTTTGCGCAAGTCCCCCATCAGATCCAAGAACTGGTGCGGAAGCAGGGCCTGCGGGCCGTCCGAGAGCGCCTTCTCGGGGCAGTTGTGCACTTCGACGTGCACCCCATCCGCCCCGGCGGCGACGCTCGCCCGGCACATACTCGGGATCAAATCGGGCCGGCCGGTGGCGTGGCTCGGATCGACGATGATCGGCAGGTGGCTCTGCCCCTTCACGTTCGGCACGGCGCTCAGGTCGAGCATGTTGCGGGTGCTGTCTTCGAAGCTGCGGACGCCGCGCTCGCAGAGCACGACGCCGGTGTTTCCTTCGGCGAGGATGTACTCGGCCGACATCAGCAAATCCTTCACCGTCGCGCTCATGCCGCGCTTCAACAGCACCGGAATCTTCGTCTTGCCGAGCTCCTTCAAGAGGTCGAAGTTCTGCATATTGCGGGCGCCGACTTGGTACATGTCGGTGTAGCGTCCGATGAGATCGACTTGGCGCGGATCCATGACTTCCGTGACGACCGGCAGTTCGTATTTCTGGCCGACGTCCTTCAGGATCTTCAGGCCGTCCTCGCCCATGCCTTGGAAGGCGTAGGGGCTCGTGCGCGGTTTGAAGGCGCCGCCGCGGAGGATGTTGGCCCCGCCCGCTTTGACGTACTTCGCCACCGTGTCCATCGTTTCGTAGTTCTCGACGGCGCACGGCCCGGCGATCATGGCCAAGCTGCCGCCGCCGATCTTCACCTTGCCGACGTAGACCGCGCTGTCGTCTTTGTTGAACTCGCGCGAGGCGAGCTTGAACGGCTTCAGGATGGGGATGGCTTGTTCGACCATCGGAATTTGCAAGAGCATGTCGGAGTTCGGCTTGGTTTCATCGCCGATGACGCCGATGATCGTGCGGCGCTCACCCCGGCTCAAATGCGGGGTGAAGCCGAGTTCCTTGACCCGCTCGACGGCGTGATCGATTTGTTCGAGGGTGGCATCCGGCCGAATGACGAGAATCATAGGACTGCTTTATCTATGGGAGAAGTTGAGGGTGATTTCGGATTTGCGATTGCGGATTTCGGATTGAAATCCGCAATCCGAAATCCGCAATCCGAAATGGAATTACTCTTCCGAAGTCGCCGACACCGGATACGACCCCAGCGGCGTCACGGCGTCGCAGATTTTGTCCAGCGCGGCGATCGTCTTCTTCACCTTGGCATCGTCGGCGTGGCCTTCGAAATCGACGAAGAACACGTACTCGCCCTTGGCTTCGCGGTACGGGAACGACTCGATCCACGTCAGGTTCACTTTGTTCGTCTTGAAGATATTCAATACGTCCGCGAGGGCGCCGGGCGTGTGCGACACTTGGAAAATCAAGGCGGTTTTGTCGGTGCCCGTGCGCGGACTATCTTGAAGGGCGATCACGGCGAAGCGGGTCTCGTTCTCGGGGTGGTCCTCGATCGAAGCGAAGATCGTCTTCAACCCGTAGCGGACCCCGGCTTGCCGGCTGGCCACGGCGGCGGCGAACGGCTCCGTCTGCACCAACCGCGCGGCGTCGGCCGTGCTGTTCACCGGGTGCATGCTCGCGTTCGGCAGGTTCTTGCTGAGCCACTGCCGGCATTGCGAGAGAGCTTGGGCTTTGCTGTACACCCGGCGGATTTCGGCCGGCTGGCAATTGGCGAGCAAGTGGTGGTGAACCCGCATCCGGATTTCGGCGCAGATCTTCACGGTCGGGTTGCGGATGAAGCAATCGAGCGTGTCGGCGACGCGGCCGTCGGTGCTGTTTTCCAGCGGGACGACGCCGAGGTTGGAGTGCTTGCGGGCCACTTCGTCGAACACGGCCTGAATCGAACCGACCTGGGAATACTCGCTCGATTGGCCGAAGCGCTCGATGGCGGCCAAGTGGCTGTAGCTATAGTCCGGCCCGAGGAACGCGACGCGTTGGATCGACTGGATCGCCCGCGAACCGCTGATGAGTTCGCGGAAAATGGCCTTCAGCGTCACTTCCGGCAAAGGCCCTTTGTTCGCTTTGAGGATGTTGCCGAGGACTTCCTCTTCGCGCGCTGCGGAGAAGACTTCGCCGCCGGTTTCGGACTTCACCTTGCCGATTTGCGCGGCCACCCCGGCCCGTTTCGACAGGGATTGCAAAATCTCGAGATCGAGTTTGTCGATCTGTCCGCGGAGTTGTTTCAAATTGCCGGCGGTGCTCATGGGGCGCCTGACGCTACTGGTTGTTGGGGCGTAAAGTTCGGCCCAACTTCAACCTACAGCCGCGGGAATGCAGCGTCAACGAATCGCACTCCCTTGCGGCATAGAAATGGAAAATAGTTCGATTTCACCCGATCCCGCGAAACTCGCGACTCAGAGAAAATCAGAAAATGGCGTGCCGGAATGGCAGCACCGACGCAGTTTCGCAACGAATTCTACAATAGAGTATCATTGCAATGCGTTTGATGACAGAGGCTTGCGGATGATGGCCGAAATGAAACGCACATGTAGAGGCGACTGGCCTGCGATTTGCTAATGTGGAATTGTCTGGCTTACTTCGCAATCATCACCAACACACACCACTCGGGAGAATATCGACATGGCGGAAGAGAAAATCATCGGCATCGACCTCGGCACCACGAACTCGGTCGTCGCGGTCATGGAAGGGGGCGAGTGCAAGGTCATCGCCAATGCCGAAGGCAACCGCATTACCCCGTCGGTCGTGGCGTTCGCCAAAGACGGCGCCCGACTCGTCGGCGACCCGGCCAAGCGGCAAGCGGTCACGAATCCGACGAAAACGATCTACTCGATCAAGCGCTTCATGGGTCGGCGACACGAAGAAGTCGAGTCGGAAGAAAAGCTCGTGCCCTACAAGATCGCGGGTGGCCGTACCGACCTCGTGAAGGTCGATGTCGATGGCAAGAACTACACGCCGCCGGAAATCTCGGCGATGATCCTGCGGAAGCTGAAGGAATCGGCGGAAGCCTACCTCGGCCACACCGTCCGCAAGGCGATCATCACCGTCCCCGCGTACTTCAACGACGCCCAGCGCCAAGCGACCATCGACGCCGCGCAGATCGCCGGCTTCGAGACCGAATGGGAAATTGAAGATCCGAAGACCAAGCAAAAAACGAAGCAGCGGATGCGGATCATCAACGAACCGACCGCCGCGGCGCTGGCGTACGGTTTGGACAAGACCGGCAAGGATCAGAAAATCGCCGTGTTCGACCTCGGCGGCGGCACGTTCGACATCAGCATCCTCGAACTCTACGACATCGACGGCGTCGCCAACTTCCAGGTGAATAGCACCAACGGCGACACGCACCTCGGCGGCGACGACTTCGACCAAGTGATCATCGACTTCTTGGCCGACGAGTTCAAGAAAGAGAACACCGTCGACCTCCGCAAGGATCCGATGGCGATGCAGCGGCTGAAGGAAGCGGCCGAGCGGGCGAAGAAAGATCTGAGCCAAGCGACTTCGACCGACGTCAACCTGCCGTTCATCACAGCGGATGCCACCGGGCCGAAGCACCTGATGCAGACGATCACCCGCAACCAGTTGGAACGGCTCGTCGAGCACCTCATCGAGCGCTGCAAGCGGCCGGTGCTGAAAGCGCTCGACGACGCGGGCCTGAAGCCGGATCAGATCAACGAAATCGTCATGGTCGGCGGCATGACCCGGATGCCGCGCGTGATGCAGCTCGTGAAGGACATCTTCGGCAAAGAGGGCCACAAGGGCGTCAACCCGGATGAAGTCGTCGCCATCGGCGCCGCGATCCAGGGTGCCCAGTTGCTCCTCGGCTCGAAGTCCGAACTCTTGCTGCTCGACGTCACCCCGCTCAGCCTCGGCCTCGAAACCCTCGGGGGCGTGATGACCGTGCTGATCCAACGGAACACGACGATCCCGACGAAGAAGAGCCAAGTCTTCACGACCGCGGCCGACGGGCAACCTTCCGTAGAAGTGCAAGTCTTCCAAGGCGAGCGCCCGATGGCCGTGGACAACAAGAAGATCGGCAACTTCCACCTCGACGGCATCCCCCCTGCCCCGCGCGGGACGCCGCAAGTCGAGGTGACCTTCGACCTCGACGCCAACGGCATCCTCAACGTCCAAGCCAAGGACCTCGGCTCGGGCAAAGAGAGCAAAATCCGCATCGAACAATCGAGCGGGTTGAATGCGGCCGAGATCGAGAAAATGAAGCAGGACGCCGCGCTGCACGCCGACGACGACAAGAAGAAGCGCGAGTTCGCCGAGGCCAAGAACGAAGGGGAGAATAAAGTCTTCCAAGTCGAGAAGATCCTCAAGGAATCGGGCGACAAGATCGGCGAAGCCGACAAGGCCGTGGTCGTGAAGGCGGTGGACAAGGTCAAGGACGCACTCAAGGGGACCGACCCGACCGCGATCAAGTCGGCGGTGAGCGAACTGGAAACCGCGGCTCAAGCGATGGCGCAGCACCTCAGCAGCCAAGGCCCGAGTGCCACAGATGCGACCCCGAGCGGGGCCGAGAAGAAGAACGACGACGTCATCGACGCCGAGTACGAAGTGAAGAAGTAAGGATCGACTCAATCGACGTCGAAAGCCGGGACGCTCCGCGTCCCGGCTTTTTTCGCGTTGGGTGTAGTAACGATTCTAGGGGATTTTGGTCGTAGACCTTCCAGCCATCCATCTCCTGCATTGTGGCGGCTCGTCCGAGCCGGACGGATTAGCAGTCCGCCACGCCAGCAAGTCTGAAAATCGACATCGCCGAGCCGGATCACGGAACGACCCAGCTATCGACTCCCTCGCCGGCGCGTCGGACCAACCAAACGGAATTGGCGCAATTGCGGTGTCATGTGCCATTGGCGGAAGGCGAAGGATGCGGAAACGATTTTTCAAGTATCCTGGAAGAATCTGATTCCGCAGGTCATGCTCCGCATCGACATCGGTGAGAAATCCAGCTTTGGCTTGAGCCAAAGCACGTGTCATGCGGAGCATGACCTACAGGATCGTCCGGCAATTCAAGAAATGCATTCTGGCGGCTCGTCAGAGCCGGACGCGTTAGCGACGTGGGTCTCGGCCGAGAAAAACAATCGCAACTGGGCAGCCGTGCAAACGTCGCCACGAATCGGTTAGTCGTGCTCGGGGTATGATCGAATCCATTTACTCGTACCGCAGCGCTTCCACCGGTTGCACCCTCGATGCCCGCCGTGCCGGATAGAGGGCTGCGCCGGTCGTCAGCAGGACCACGAAGCCGACGGTTCCCAAACAGAGCCAAAGTGGGAATTCGAAGACGCTCGAACTCACGATTCTCTCGGGCGATTGGTCTTGGATCAACTTGCGGACCAAGCCGTCGCCGGGGATCGACAAGATCCAACCGAACAGCAGTCCGAGGCCGCCGCCGACGAAGCCGAGGGCCGTCCCTTCGGTGAGGAACATCAGCAGGATTTGCGAATCGCGGGCGCCGAGCGATTTCCAGATGCCGATTTCGCGCGTCCGTTCGAGGACGCTGGTGAACAGCGTGTTCGTGATGCCGATGGACGCGACCAACAGCGAGATCAGCGCGAAGAGGTTCAGCCCGGCGGCGATCAGCGTCACTTCGCGCTTCACCGATTGGTAGAACTTCAGTCCGGAGTAGCAATCCATGCCGTCGGCTTTGATGCCCTCCACCACCGCAGGAAGGTCGCCGCCCGGCTTCACTTTCACGAAGGCTTCGGTGTACCCGAGCGTGGCGAGTTCGGGAAACTGGCGATAGAGCCGTTCGCCCCCGGCCGCCGTCAGAAAAACCTGCGTCTGGTTGCCGCGCATCTTGTGCGGGCTGAAGAAATCGCTGGTTTCTTCGTCTTTGGTCGTCTCGCGGAGGACGCCGACGATGCGGAACTCGGCTACGGCCGTCGTTTCATTGCGCTTCGTCGTCGCCGTGTCGGTGCGCTTGCGGCCCATCACGAGCTTCACAATCACCTTCTCCTCGGGCGTGAGATCGAAGCCGTCGATCTTTTGCGGAAGTTGTTCGACGATTTTCGTCAACGTCTGCGATTGCGCACGGCTGATGGCCTCTTCGACTTGGCCCGTGCCGGGCGTCAACAGGCCCGCCAATGCCCCGGCTTTTTCGAACTCGTCCTTGCCGAAAACGAGCCGGATCGTTTGCCCGATGGCCGCTGCGACTTCGGCATCCGACCGCAAGCCGAGCTGGTAGAGTTGATATTCGGTGATCACGGCTTCGTCCGGCCCTTGGGCCAAGCGGCCGTGCGTCAGGCGGTTGGCCAGATTCGGGTCGAAGGTGTCGAGCCGACCGGAGTAGGTTTGCCCGCCCGAAACTTTGTCGCCGAGCGTAATCGACCCGGAATTGATGCGGAAGACCCGCACTTCCTCGACATCGGGCAAGGCTTTCAAGAGTTCGACCCGCTCGGCCGTGATGAGTTTGATTTCTTTCGGCCGGTTGAGACGACGGTATTCGCCGATCAAGCGCTGGCGAATCCGCTCGCGGCGTTCGTCCGACATTTCCCCATTCACCGCGATCTTGTCCGGCGGGATATCTTTCTCGTCGATGAGTGTTTGCCCCCGGTTGGCCGGGAATACCGTGACCCACCAGAAGTCATCGCGCGATCGGAATTCGTTGTCGATGAGTGCCCGCAGGCCCAGCCCGAGCGACAAGCTGAAGGCCAGCGCGCACGAACCGACCGCGACGCCGAGCAGCGTCAGCGACGTGCGGGCTTTCTGCCGCCAGAGGCCACCGAGCGCCGACGCGATGAGGTCGATTAAACGCATGCGAGGAGTTTACCGGATTCCGGAACGCCACCGGAGTGCGACAAAGGATTCTGGCGGTTCTAATGACCCGCTTTCGGTCGCGAAGTCGTTGGAATATTGGTTATACCGGGAATTCCGTTTCGCTTTCAGTGCTTTGAGTGCTTTCACGCCTCCGTCGCCACAACAGCAACAGAGCCGCGAAGCCGATCAACGGCGCCCAACCCAAGAGAGCGATGCCGAGATCGTAAGAATGGGTGGCGTCGATCTCGCGGCCGAACCACTTGTGCGTCGGCGCGGAAATCAGCCAACCCAGCGACGCGAGCAAGCCGCTGACTTTGCCGACGTGCTGCCGGCCGAGGTCTTGGCTGAAGGAGTAATAGCAAGGGAACAAGCCCAGCGTCCCCGCGGCAATCAGGAGCAACACCGCGAGCAGCGCCGGCCCTTTGGGCAGGAAAGCCGCGACGGTCGTGAGCGCCGACAGCGCGGCGCAGAACCCGAAAACGAGCACGCGGGCCCGGTGGCCGTCGTAGCCGCGCCGCGTCAGCAGGGCCACGGCGCCCCCAGCGAGCAAGCAGCCCGCATCGGCGGCGACGAAATAGGCCGAGTTGAAATAGCGGGCGTCGGTCTCGGAATAACCGCGACCGTATTTGGGGTCGGCGAGGAACAGCAGCATCCACGCCCGCAAGAGTTGCCAGGTCGTATTGATGGCGACGACGACGATGAGTAGGGCCGCGAATCTCAGGCTCAGGATCGCTTTCCACAACGATTCAACGGCGACGACATCGGCGGGCACGGCCGACAAATCGCGGGTGCGGATCAAAGCGAACCAGCCGGCGATCCAGACCATTCCCACCAAACCGACGGCGATGAACGGCCCGCGCCAAACGCCCGGTTCCGTGGAGTCGCCCACCATCGCATTCACTGCCAGCGGCGTGAAGATCGCCCCGATCGCCGCGCCGCTCTGCAGCACGCTGTTGCCCAACGTGCGATCTTTCTCGCTCAGTAATCGCTGCGTCGTCCGCACGGCGCAGGGCCAATGCCCCGCCTCGAAGAATCCGAGCGCCGTCCGGCAGAGCAGCAGTTCCTCGAACGATTCCGTGAAGCCCGTGAGCACGCCGACGAACGACCACGCCAGTAGGACAGCCGGGTAAAGCCAGCGGATGTTGAGCGCATCGGCGAGCAGACCGAACACCAGCGACCCGGCCGCGAAGGCCAACCCGAAGGCCATTTCGAGATCGCCGTATTGCTCTTTGTTCAGCCCGAAGTCGGCGATGATGCGATTGGACAGCGTCGAGAGCGTTTGGCGATCGAGGTAGTTGATCATCGTCGCCAGCAGCAACAGCCCGGCGACGATCCATTTCCAAGCCGGGGGGCGGGGGTTCATCATCCGTCCCAGCTCTTTCCGTCCCACGCCAGCACGCGGTCGAGCAACTTGGCAACGCCCTCGGTGAAGGTCGAAAAGAGGATCTCGCCTTTGTCCGCCGACGCCGAACCCGGGTCGCCGATGTGCCCCGGCACCGAGCGATCCGGCATGATCCAGCCCCGGCTCGCCGGCTCGAAGGCATTGCCGAAGGGCACATCTTCGACCTTCGACAAGTCGCCGACCAACTCCGGGCGGATACGCAGCATCATCGACGTTTCCCACTCGCAAGCGTGGCCCATTTGTTTTTGGACGAAGCTTTCCGTCGGCGGTGATGCCAGGTTCCAATAGGTCGCGAACAACAGCAGTTGACGCTTGCGATCGCGGTGTTTCTGGCGCATCTCGAAGAGGGCCTGTTTGCCGGGAACGTCGTTGCCGCCGTGGCCGTTGATGAACACCAACCGATGGAAGCCGTGGGTGAGGAAGTTTTCCATGAGTCCGTTGAGCGAATCGAGATAGACGCGCGGCGGCGCCGAGAGTGTACCGGGGAAATCGAGGTGGTGATCCGAATTGCCGAGCCATTGCAGCGGGGCGAAAACGACCCCGGCGTGGAACCGGGGGAGTTCCGCCACCCGGCGGACGATCTCCCCGCAGAGCAGGCTATCGGTGAACAACGGCATGTGGTGGCCGTGCTGCTCGAGTGCCGCCAACGGAAAGACGATGGGCGTCTCCCGCGGGAGCGCCTCGACTGCGGGCCAGTTCATTTCGGCGAGGTGCATTTCCGGGCCTCCGCCAGCCAAGCACGTATGAATCTCCAACTTATCGGAGGCCACTGCTTTCGTCGACTTGGCTGGGCAGGATCGCGGCGAGTTGCCGTGAAATCTCGAAGGTTCGGCACCGGACTCTCCTCCTGCGGTGCTGCCATCCACACCGCGGCGCGCATCGCTGGCCAGTTCCCCCTTCGCACCGTATCCCATCATCGCCAGGATCGGATCGTCCGATTCCGTCCGTTTCCCCGTCCTTGCCGGCGAACGCACCCATGAGCCAGTCGACGATTCGGAAAGTCCACGCCCGCGAAATCCTCGACAGCCGGGGCAACCCGACCATCGAAGTCGAAGTGACTTTGTGCACGGGCATCCTCGGCCGCGCCGCCGTGCCGAGCGGGGCCAGCACCGGCGCCCACGAAGCCGTGGAACTGCGCGACGGCGACAAGAAACGCTACCTCGGCAAAGGGACGCTGAAAGCCGTCGAGAACGTCAACAAGCTGATCGCGCCGGCACTTCAGGACATGGACATCTTCGCGCAAGTCGCCATCGACGCGACCATGTTGAAGCTCGACGGCACCCCGAACAAGGGGAAGCTCGGGGCGAACGCGATCCTCGGCGTCTCGATGGCCGTGGCGCACGCGGCGGCGAAGACGGCGGGGATGCCGCTCTACCGATACGTCGGCGGCACCAACGCCACGGTGCTTCCCGTGCCGCTGATGAACGTCCTGAACGGCGGCAAGCACGCCGACAGCACCGTCGATTTCCAAGAGTTCATGATCGTCCCCGTCGGCGCGAAAACCTTCCGCGAAGGCCTGCGCATGGGGGCCGAGGTATTCCATTCCCTCAAGAAAGTGTTGCACGACAAAGGGTTGAACACGGCCGTCGGCGACGAAGGCGGCTTCGCGCCCAACATTCCGTCCGCGGACGAAGCGCTGGCGACGATCTCGCAGGCCATCGAGAAGGCCGGGTACAAACTCGGCGACGAAGTCGCCTTCGCCCTCGACCCGGCCTGCACCGAGCTTTACGAAGAAGCCAAGCACAGGGGGAAAGAAGGCTACTGCTTCTTCAAGAGCGCCCCGGACAAGGTGATCTCCACCGACGAGATGATCGACCTCTGGGCCGGTCTGTGCGCCAAGTACCCGATCCGCAGCATCGAAGACGGCCTGAGCGAAGACGACTGGGCCGGTTGGAAGAAGCTGACGACGAAACTCGGCGACAAGGTCCAACTCGTCGGCGACGATCTCTTCGTGACGAACACGACGCGCCTGAAGCGCGGCATCGACGAAGGGTGCGCCAACAGCATCTTGGTGAAGGTGAACCAGATCGGCACGCTGACCGAGACCCTCGAAGCCGTGGAGATGGCCAAGCGGAACAAGTTTACGGCGATCATGAGCCACCGCAGCGGCGAAACCGAAGACACGACGATCGCCGACCTCGCCGTTGCGACCAACTGCGGGCAGATCAAAACGGGTTCGGCCAGCCGCACGGATCGCATCGCCAAGTACAACCAACTGCTGCGGATCGAAGAGGAATTGGGCGATGCCGCAGTCTACGGCGTCGAGATGAAATGAAGCCCGCATTGCGTCCAACTTCTGTTTCCCTAAGAGGTCCCATGCGTCCCAAATTGATCGCCGGCAACTGGAAGATGTACACGTCCCTCACCGCCGCCAAGGAATTGGCCGCGGCCGTCGCCCAAGGTGCCCCGGACGATTCGAACATCCGCGTCGCCGTCTGCCCGCCTTCGGTCTGGCTCACGGAAGTCGCCGCTGTGTTGAAGGGAACGTCCGTTTCGCTCGGCGGGCAGAACTGCCACTTCGAAAAAGAAGGCGCCTTCACCGGCGAAATTGCCCCGGCGATGCTGCTGGAAGCGGGCTGCCAGTACGTCATCCTCGGGCACAGCGAACGCCGCCACGGCTTCGGCGAGACCGACGACCTGCTGAACAAGAAGGCCAAATCGGCCCTCGGCGTCGGATTGAAAGTGATCTTCTGCATCGGCGAATTGCTCGCCGAGCGGGAAGCGGATCAGACCGAAACGGTGCTGGATCGCCAACTCGGTGCCGGACTGGCGGGGCTGAGCGCCGAGCAAATGGCGAACGTAGTCATCGCCTACGAACCGGTCTGGGCCATCGGCACGGGCAAGGTCGCATCGCCGGAGCAGGCCCAAACGGCTCACGCATTCGTCCGAGGGAAAATCGGCGCGCTCTTCGGCGAGAATGTCGCGCAGGCCGTCCTCATTCAGTACGGCGGTTCGGTGAAGCCGGACAACGCCGCGACGCTGCTAAACTTGCCTGA
>JBBRUN010000109.1:0-12540 GCA_038247765.1 Gemmatales bacterium
GAAACTCGGCCAACTCCTGCGGATCCTTCGGCGGCTTCGGCAAGGGGATCGCCGGCGCCGGTGGCACGATGCGCTCCCCCGGTTTGATGACCCGGAAGTCGCCGCGCTTCACGGCCGCATCGACGCGCGCTTGGGAAAAATCATCGACCGTGGGACGGGCATCGCGGCGCGGTTCGCGGTCCCGGAAATCGACCGGCGGTGGCAGAATCACCACCGGCGGAAGGCTGTAGAAGTAGATGTAGCCGTAGACCGGGGCGGCGTAGCAATAGCCCCCGCCGAACGAGTAGTGGCCGCGCTGATAACTGTAGCTGAAGAACGACGATTGCTGGAAATGGACTTGGGCCGACGCGGATGGGGCATCGCCCCACGCGACCGCGATGGCGGCGTAGATCAGACATCGGCGGATCATGGCGGCGGCCCCTCCGTGCGGTTAAAAAGAGCATAGCAGAATCTTGGCGTGTGCGGCATTGTGGAGTGAAGCGACCGACCGGGGAACGCCTGTGAGCAGACCGTTGATCATCGAGCTGTCTAGCTGGTAGAATTCGACTGTGGTGAAAGCTGATCGCGGAGGATTCAAAAATGTCGTTGACGGGTCACGTGCAGAATGGCGTCGTGGTTTTGGATGAACCGATGTCGCTGCCGGAAGGTACCGAAGTCGAGGTCGCGGTGCGAATATCACAATTGGACAGCCGACCCAGCTTATGGGATCGGCTCGGCGACGTCGTGGGCAAGGCGGACGGATTACCAGCCGATGCATCGACTCGAGTCGATTATTACCTGAGGCACGGAGTGCCGAAAGAATGAGAATCGTTTTTGCCGACACATCGTTCTATGTCGCGGCGCTGAATCCTCGCGATGTCAATCATGCTCGGGCCGAAGCCGTCGGACGAGCTATAAGGGGACGCGTCGTCACCACCGAGTACGTGTTGCTGTAGGTCGCGACTTTCTTTTGTGAAGCGGGGAATCGAGCGGTGTTCTTGGGGCTTCTGGAAATGCTGGAGAAGGATACGGAGTTAACGCTCGTACCCGCATCGGCCGATCTTTGGCGGGGCGGGATCGCTCTGTTCGCCGCTCGGCCCGACAAGGATTGGTCGCTCACCGACTGCATCTCGTTCGTCGTGATGCAAGAGCGGAGCATCATCGATGCGCTGACTGCCGACCATCACTTCGAGCAAGCCGGGTTCGTGGCGTTGCTGAAGTAATTCTCGACTGAGGATTGCCGATTGGGTGAAGCGTGCGTGCGAGCTGCCGGGGAAACGCATTAATGCTGAAGACTTCGGGCGCTTAACCACCATCACTCCCCGAGCTTCGCTTCGACCTCGCGGATCTTGCCGTCGCGGACGTAGAAGATCTTCACCGGGCTGATCGCGGCGAGATCCTTGTGGTTCAGCACGAAGACGACGTTGTCGAGCGTCAGCGACTCCCACTGGTGGAAGCCGAGGACGATGTCGCCGCGCTGCAAACCGAGCCGGCTCGCCAAGGTGCCGACGCCGACTTCCGAGACCCAGAGGCCGCCGCGAAGGGCCTTATCGACTGGCGTGACGTAGTTCGCACCGACCGGTTGCAGCTTCAACCCGGTGCGGGCCCAGATGGCATCGGCGGGGGTCGCCGCCGCCCGCTCGCTGATCGCGGCCGAGTTGGTGCCGACTTCGACATCCACCGTCTCCGAGCCGCGCTTCAGCTTGAGTTTCACTTTGGCCGGGCGGTCGAGCAGGCCGCGTTCGAAGTCGATGGAATTCGACACCGCCAAGTCGCCGATCTTCTCGACGACATCGCCGACCTTCACCCCGGCTTCGGAGGCCGCGCTGCCGGCGTCGATCTTCTCGATGATCAAACTCCGCTTCACGGGACCGTCTTCGGCCGGGCGGTCGAACTTGTCGGCGAAGCTCAGGCCCAGCCGCGCCCCGGCCCGCTTCTTGCCGCTGAGCATGTCGCCCGCTTTGGCGATCATCGTGTCCACAGGGATCGCGAAGGCGATGTTCTGGGCACCGGAGCGGATGGCCACATTGACGCCGACGACTTCGCCGAGCTTGTTGAAGAGCGGCCCACCGCTGTTGCCCGGGTTGATCGGCGTCTGCGTTTGAATCAGCGACTTGTACGAGATTTCTTTGTTCAGCGTCACATCCCGCTTGAGGGCCGACACGGTGCCAACGGTGACGGTGTGTTCGTAACCGAAGGCGTTCCCGATCGCAATGACCTTCTCCGCGAGCATGAGGTCTTGGGCCGTGCCGAGGGACACCATCGCGAGAGGTTTCGGCGGGTCGATCTTCACGAGGGCGAGATCGTTCTCTTTGTCGGTGGCGATGACGCGGGCCACGCAGTTGGTGCCGTCGCACAAGCGGACGCGCAGGCTCTGGACGTCGTCGATGACGTGGAAGTTCGTGACGATATAGCCGCGCGGATCGAGCACGATGCCGGTGCCCATGCCGTTGACGCGCTGCGGTTGCATCGAACCGGCGCGGAAGGGGTCGTCGGCCGCCGGGGCGACGGTGCGTTCGGAATGGATGTTGACGACCGAGTTCTTCACCCGTTCGACGAGCGTGACGGTTTCATCGCGCCGGGAGTTCGGCTCCCCGGCTCGGGCCGCCCCGCACAAGATGGTGGAAAGGATGGCGACGCGGAGAAATCGGGACAGCAGACCCATGGAAAACCCCGCATCCTGGTGGGGCGGCGAACCGCCAACGGCACAGCATCCTGCCGACGGAGATTTGATTCGACCGACCGCTAAACGCGGCTGACGCGGGAGTTGCCGGGGAGTGCGGAGTTGATCCCGCGAAAGCCGGGTGATGCCGAAGGGGTGGAGCGCGACTGACGTGCGGGCTGGGGCGATCCCAAAAAGCGTGCGGGTGGGAACGGTTGTACGGGCGATTGCCCGTCCGGTTGTAGCGGATAGGTTGACTGGGCGAGACACGACCCCGACCGAGGCCGGCGATGACGAAGACCCCGCGGATGCTCCAAATTGAAGCGATGCTGGCCGACGAACCCGACGACGAGTTCCTGCGCTACGGCTTGGCGATGGAACACAGCAGCGCCGGCGACGACACCTCGGCCGCGACGGTACTGCGAGAGTTGATCGCGCTGAATCCGGCGAAGCCGTACATCCCCGCATTCCTGATGGCGGCCCAAGCGCTCCTGCGAACCGGCGACGACGAGACCGCCGCGACGGTGTTGAAGGCGGGCATCGAAGCGAGCACCCGCGCCGGCACGGCCGATGCCCTCCACGCCCGCGGCGAATTGCAAGGGCTGCTCAGCACCCTCGAATGAAGAGGGAAGAGCGTCGCCGTTGGCTGATTTCCTTTGCCGCGACGGCGAAAGCCGCCGAGACCGACAAAGCCAAACCCGCCACCATAGACGACGCGGTGAAGTCCAAATTCAAAAATCTTCCGATCTCGGGCCAAAGACACATCGGCAAACCGGCCCACTACCGCTAAGATACCGGTTCGATTTTCAGCCAACTGTTTTTGGGGACGATCATGGCGAAGGGGAAAGAGGCCCGCGGGATCATCAAGCTGCAAAGTTCCGAGAGCAGCCACTGCTACTTCTCGCAGAAGAACCGCAACAACAGCAAAGAACGCATCCAACTGAAAAAGTACGACCCGATTCTGCGCAAGCGCGTCATGTACAAAGAAGCCGGCAAGCTGTAGTCGAATCGGTGGGATCAAACGAAAATCGCCGCCCGAACGGGCGGCGATTTCATTGACTCACCCGACAATCGACTACTTCTTGAACTCGACTTTCGCATCGGTGACGGTCATCTTGCCGTCTTTTTCCGAGACGACGCCCGTGACCGTCGCGTCCATTGGGCCCTTGCAGATTTTGCCGTGGTATGCAGCCTTGGCGCCTTTGTCGACGAGATAGTACTTGATTTCTTTCTTCTCGTCTTTGGCGTCTTTGACAATCAGCACGTTGCTGCATTCTTCGGTTTCGCTGAGCTTGCACTTGCCGCACTGCAGCGAACCGACGAGCTTCGTCGTCTTGACTTCTTCGGAGGGTTTCTTGTCTTCGGCGACGACCGGGGCCAAGGTCAGCGCGAAGGCGGCCACGAGAGCCACGAACAGATTGCGAACCATCGACAATACCTCTGAGAGTGAAAGGGACGGAGTTAGTCTAGACGCGGAGTCCGCGCCTTGCAAGTGGTTAGGTTGACGGAATCGCCCGGCAGGCCTACTATTCGTCTTTCGGTATTCTGCGCTCTGAACTCTTGCGGAATTCCACTTGAACGACGGTTGCCACATCTTGCTGAGAATCGCCGATCGACTCCGATCCCTCGCCGGCCGCGCGGTCATTGTCAAACTCGGCGGCAGTGCCTTGGAAAGCCCGGAGGCTACGCGGGGGATGCTCGACGCCGTGGCGGCGCTGCAAACCGTCGGCGCCAAATTGATCCTCGTCCACGGCGGCGGTAAGCCGATCGACCGGGCGATGGACGCCGCCGGGCTGACGCCGGTGAAGATCCAAGGCCAGCGTTACACCGACGACGCCACACTCGCCATCGTGGTCAAGGTGTTGCACGAGATCAACGGCGAACTCGTCCGAGAACTTTCGAGTCGCGGTGTCTTGGCTTCGGGCGTACTGCGGTACGTCTTCGGTCGACGTTTGCTGCTGCCGGGGGTCGACTTGGCTCCGGTCGATCTCGGCCGAGTCGGAATGGTGACCTCGGCCGATTCGAAATTATTCCAAGCTCAACTTCTGGACGCCGTCATCCCCGTCGTGCCGTCGTTAGCCCTCGACGAAGCCGGAGACTGGCTCAACGTCAACGCCGATTCCATGGCCGCGGGATTGGCACGGGCCATCGATTCGGAATCGGTGCTGTTTCTCACCGATACGCCCGGCGTGTTGCGCGATCGACTCGATCCCGGTTCCCGGTTGGCCCGCTTGACGGTGGACGAGTGCCGCAATCTCATCGCGGACGGCGTCATCGATGGCGGGATGATCCCGAAAGTCGAAGCCTGTTTCGAAGCCTTGGAGGCCGGGGCGGCACGGACCGCGATCCTCGATGGCCGGGATGTGCATTCCCTGCTCGACGATTTCCTGCAACCGGGATCGACAGGCACCGAAATTGTGAAATGATGGAGAGTTCCCGAACCCGTGCGTTCTGGAAGTGTCTCGATTCCTTTTAATGTCCCCATCGTTTCCGACCCCGCAGGCCCATCCCAACATGCCCAGCTCCACCGACACCCTCACTTCAACCGACGTCATCGCACTGGCCAAGAAGTACCTGTTCGCCAACTACACGCGCTACCCGGTCTGCCTCGTGCGCGGCGAAGGCTCGTGGGTCTGGGATGCCGAAGGTAACCGCTACCTCGACTTCTTCCCCGGCTGGGGTTGCGGCATCTTGGGTCATTGCCCGCCGAAAATCGTCGATGCGGTCCGGGATCAAGTTTCGACGCTGATCCACGTCCCGAATACTTGGTACACCGAGCCGCAGGCGCTTTTGGCGCAAGCCCTCAGCGAGCGAACGGGCTGGGGCGGGCAGTGCTTCTTCTGCAACAGCGGCACCGAGGCGAACGAAGCCGCCATCAAACTCGCCCGCCTCCACGGCAAGCCGAAGGGCCGCTACAAGATCATCACCTTCACCAACGGCTTCCACGGCCGCACCTACGGCTCCTTGTCGGCGACGGCCCAACCGAAGTATCACGCCGGCCTCGAACCGATGCTGCCGGGGTTCACATACACCCCGCACGGCAGCCTCGAAGCCGTGGAACAGGCCATCGATTCCGAAACTGCCGCGATCCTGCTGGAACCGATCCAAGGCGAAGGCGGCATTAACTTGCCACCGCCGGGCTACCTCGAAGGCCTGCGGAAACTATGCGATCAGCACGGCATGCTGCTGATGCTCGACGAAGTACAGACGGGCATGGGCCGGACGGGCAAGTGGTTCTCCCACCAACACTGGAACATCGTGCCGGACGTCGTGACGCTGGCGAAGGCGCTCGCGGGGGGCGTCGCTCTCGGAGGTGTGATCGCGAAGCCGGAGGTCGCGGCGCTGTTGAAGCCCGGCACCCACGCCGCGACCTTCGGCGGCAATCCACTGGCGTGCCAAGCGGCGCTGGCGACCATCGAGACGTTTGAAACCGAAGGATTGTTGGAACGGGCCGGGCTGGTCGGCGAGCGCTTCCGCCAGCATTTCGAGCGGTTGAAACTCGATTCGCCGTTGGTGAAGGAGATCCGCATTCTCGGGGCGATGATCGGCTTGGAGCTGCACTGCGAAGGGGCGCCGATCGTGGCGAAGTGCCTCGAGCGCGGCTTGCTAATCAACTGCACGCACGGCACCGTCATCCGCCTGCTGCCGGCGGTGAACATCCCGGACGAATTGATCGACAGCGGCTGCGCGATCCTCGCCGATGTGTTGATGGAGCACCGCATTTAGGTTTACCGTTCCGCCGAATTGGGAAATTTCCGACGATGCCGCACCTCCTCAATCTGATCGATTGCCCCGCCGAGACCGTCCGCGCGCTCGTGGCCCGCGCCGCCGAACTCAAGGCCGAGCGAAAGGCGGGCCAGTGCCACACTGCGCTCGCCGGGAAGGTCGTCGGCCTCGTCTTCGAGAAACCGTCGCTGCGCACGCGCATGAGCTTCGAAGCCGGCATCGCCCAACTCGGCGGCACGAGCCTCTTCTTCCCCGGCAACGAGATCGGCCTCGGCTGGCGCGAAACCCTCGCCGACTTCGCCCGCACCACCAGCCGATTCCTCGATGCCATCGTGCTGCGCGTCTACCGGCAAGAAACCGTCGACGGCATCGCACAACACGGAAGCATCCCGGTCATCAACGGATTGTCGGATCGCTCGCACCCCTGCCAAGCCCTCGCCGACTTGCTGACGATTCGAGAGAACTTCGGTACCATCGCCGGAAAGACGGTCGTCTTCGTCGGCGACGGCAACAACGTGTCGATGTCGCTCGCCGTCGGCTGCGGGCGCCTCGGGGCCAAGTTCATCCTGGCATGCCCGACCGGGTACGCCTTCGACGACGCTTTCTTGAAGAACTACGAAAGCAAAGTGTCCCAAGAATTGCCGATGACGATGCACGACCCGGTCGCGGCGGTGCAGTCGGCCGACGTGGTCTACACCGACGTCTGGACGAGCATGGGCCAAGAGGCGGAGCGCGACGAACGCCTGCAGAAGTTCGCCCCGTTCCAACTGAATGCGAAGCTCATGGCCAAGGCCCCGAAGGCGTGCAAAGTGCTCCATTGCCTGCCGGCTCACCGCGGCGAAGAGATCACCGACGAAGTTGTGGACGGGCCGCAGTCGGTGGTCTTCGACCAAGCCGAGAACCGCTTGCACGCGCAGAAGGCCGTATTGGAGTGGCTGTTGGCAAAGGGGTGAATTGCGGCGTCACTGGGCCGTCAGTTCGATCTTGAAATCGAAGGTGTGATCTTGCCCGGCCTTCACTTCGCGTTCGAGGCCGGAGAGGTCGGGCCGGCGCAGTGCGGCGGGGAAGGCGTGGGCCCAATCGGAGCCGTACCAATCGATGGGGTCGGCGAGGGCGATGCGGTACCAACCGGGTGCGATGGCCTTGGCCCCGTCGGCGAGTTGGTACTGCCCCTCGGCGGTAATGGTGGCCGTGTGCAACTTGCCGGTGCAACCGCGATCCGCATTCGGCGCGAAGACCACGATTCCCCCCGCCATCGCGCGGTTTTGGAACGTGACTTCGCCGTGGACGATCCCGGCTTGGCTCGCCGCCGGCTTGCCGCAACCGAATGGCAATGCGACCGCAACTGCGATGGCGCCGACGATCAACACAAGAGCCGCGATCCGCGCCATGGTCGGTCAACCGGTGTCGAAGGAAGAATTCCTCTTCTTCTTTCGACCGTTCAACCCGGTCAACTCAAACCATTCCGGTCAATACTGGATGCTGACACGCGGATACGGCTTCGATCCGCGGTTGTGCAGCCACCAGCGGCCGAGCATGGCGGCGAAGGCCACGGCGTGCGCGGCGATGGCGAGGTTGTACGGCGTCGTCCCTTGCAACTGGTACTTGGACAGTTCCTGCCCCATCATCACCGAGACTTTCTGCTTCTTGGGCGTCGAATCGGCATCTTCGAGTTGCTTCGCGTAAACCTCGTTCACCTTCTGCTTCACGGCCGTTTCCAAACCGAAGCCGCGCCAGCATTGAATCAGCAGCACGATCAGCAACAGGGCGCTGATGGCCGTGAGAACCAGAAATCGCCGGGGCCAGATGGCCGGCAACCAAGCCAGCGGGCCGGGCATGTTGGTCACGGTCGGGTTGCGGACGATCCGGTCGAGCCAACCGAGAGCGAGCGCCATTAACAACAGCGGGAAGTAGGCCAGCAACCAGCGGTTGCCCGTGACGGCATCGGTGAAGTATTTTTCGTCGAGCAGCAAATCTTCCGGCAGTGTGTTCGTGGAAATGTCCCCGACGAGGGCGTGCCAGGGCGTTTGCGAATAGACGCGCGTGCCGCCGGGGTAGGTGCCGACCCAATTGAACAGGGACAAACCGAGGATGAGCGTGAAGCAGGCGACGGGGATCCAATCGAGCCAGATCGGGCTGATCGCCACGCTGCACGAGCAACCCGTTGAATCCGCCGGTGCCGTCGGCAACGGGGCCAGCGGCGGCGCCGCGGTGATGGGGTTCAGGCCGGGGGGCGGGGCGATCGGTTCGCTCATCGGATTCGTTCCGGGTGGTGTGGGCGTCGGGCTATTCGTATTCGGTGGGGGCGCGCCGAGATTTTGCAAGCCGCCGCTCGCGGCGACGCTCGGGGCATAGGCCGCCGGCACGGAGATCGCTTTGCCGCACTTCGGGCAGGGCGCTTCGTGGCCCGCCGCTTCGGGCGGCAGTTCCACAGTCGCGAAGCAATGCGTGCAAAGTTGCCGAATCACGAGTGGCTTCCGTTCGACAGTGTTGCAATGAATTCAGAGTATGGAGTGCGAATTCATCGCCGAGAGGATTTGACCGCCGCCGCAATTTCGGCTATTCTTTCAACACCCGCCCCACTCCGTCCTTCCGGAGCCCGCAATATGCGACTTCCCTGCCAAGGCCCGAATCGCCGCGATTTCCTCCGCTTCGGCTCCGTCGCCGTGGCGGGTGTTGGCGCAGGTGTTTCGCCGTTCCAATTGCGCGCCGGACAAGAGCCTAGCAAAACCAGCAACGACCCCGCCGTCATTTTCATCTGGCTGCCGGGTGGACCGCCGCATCAAGACACCTTCGATATGAAGCCGGATGCGCCGGCCGAATTCCGCGGCGACTTCAAACCGATCCGCACCAACGTCCCCGGGGTCGATATCTGCGAACACCTGCCGGCGTTGGCGAAATGCGCCGACAAGTTCAGCATCGTGCGCTCGATATCCCACACCTTCGCCGACCACGGTGGCGGGCACAAAAAGTTCCTCACGGGGCGCGATCCGCTGCAGCCGGTCGGGTTCGTCAACGACTACCCGATGGCTGGGTCGATGGCGGCCAAGCTCCTCGGTGGGATGCACAACGGCCTGCCGAACTACGTCAACATCGTCGATGGCGGCCGGCAAGACATCGACACCTTTAGCTTCGGCTCCGCGTATTTGGGCCACAGCACGCACCCGTTCACGCTCGCCGGCGATCCGTCGCACCCCGACTTCGGCGTGAAGAATCTGAGCGTGCTCGCCGGGACCGAACACAAGATTGCGGATCGGCGGGCGCTGTTGAACGCCTTCGACAAACCGATGGCCCACGACACCACCGGCATCGCCGCGGCGATGGATACGTCCCGCGACCGCGCATTCCATCTGATGACTTCGCCCGCGGCCAAGAGCGCCTTCGACCACACGAAGGAAGACCCGAAAGTCCGCGACCGCTACGGCGACCACCGCTACGGCCAACGCTGCCTGATGGCCCGGCGCCTCGTCGAAGCGGGCGTGCAGTGGGTGACAGTGGTGCTCGAAAACGCCACGCCGCGCGGCGAAGACATGCAGAAGAACCGCACGTACAACTGGGACAGCCACGCCGTCAACTGCGACATCTTCAACGATACCAAGCACAAGCTCGGCTACTTGGATCGCTCGGTGAGTGCGCTGATCGAAGACCTGTACGACCGCGGGTTGGACAAGCGCGTGCAGGTGATCGTCACCGGCGAATTCGGCCGCACGCCGCGAATCGAGTACGACAAGCCGACCGGCCGACCGGGCCGCGACCATTGGCCGCAGGCGATGAGCTTGCTCGTGTCCGGTGGCGGGGCGAAGATGGGCCAAGTCATTGGCAGCACGACGAGCAAAGCCGAGACGCCGAAGGATCGCCCGATGACGCCGAATCATCTGTGGGCGACGGTGTTCAACCATTTGAAGATCGATTACAAGAACGCTAGCTTCCCCGGCGAAGGCGGTCGGCCGATGCCGATGCTCACCGAAAGCGAGCCGATTGCGGAGTTGGTCTGAGGTTCGGGACGGCGGAGCCAGCGACTCGCCTTTACGCAAAGCCGAACCGTCCGCGAGATCACGCGGCCGGTTCGCTATTCAACAATTCCGCCGCACCCTCGTCGAGGAGCATGGCCGCAAGTTCCTGCCCCACGGCCAGCGGAGCCGTCGTCAAGCCGCGGTGCGTCGCGCTGATGCGGCGCCGGCCGTCGAGAGTCAGCACGATTCCCCGCACCGTCAGCACGCCGTCCGCAGCGGTAGAGGTGGCGCCGATGGGCACCAAACAACCGCCGCCGAGCGCGAAGAGCATGGCGCGTTCCGCGGTGATTCTGGCCCAAGTGTCCGGATCCATCACGCCTTCGGCGAGGTACCGGGATTCCGTATCGGCGCTGCGGCACTCCAAACCGATGGCCCCTTGGCCGACGGCGGGGAGCATCCACTCCGGGTCGAGCAATTCGGTGATTCGCTCGGCCAAGCCCAAGCGAACGAGGCCGGCTTCGGCCAAAACGATGGCGTCGAGGTTCTGCTCGTCGAGTTTGCGCAGACGGGTATCGACGTTGCCGCGGAGATCGACGAGGTTCAAATCGGGCCGGCGATTCGCCAGCATCGCCCGGCGCCGGAGGCTACTGGTGCCGAGGGTGGCGCCGCGGGGCAGGTCATCGAATTTGGAATACTTGCGGGAGAGGAATGCATCGCCGGTGGGCCCGCGCTGCGGGGTCGCCACGAGTTCGACGCCGGGGGTTTCGAGGGTGGGCAAGTCCTTCAGACTGTGGACAGCGATGTCGGCCCGGTGTTCGAGCAACGCGTTTTGGATCGCCTTGGTGAACACGCCGAAGCCGCCCATCGCGGAAAGGGCCGAGGCTTGATCGCGGTCGCCGGTGGTCTCGATCAGCACCAATTCGCGGGGCCGCGGGTCGGTGAAGGGGGCCAAAAGCGAATCGAGGTAGCGCGCTTGCCATAGGGCGAGCGGGCTACCCCTCGTACCAATGCGGAGTGAGGAATTCGGAGCGCGGAGTGAAGAAACTTCGGACATTCTTGACTCCGCACTCCGAATTCCGCACTCAGCATTTCCCTTACCAGTCTCCACCGCCGCCGAAGTCTCCACCGCCGCCGGAGTCGCCGCCCCAGTCACCACCGCCGCCGGTGTCGCCACCGCCGGAGTCGCCCCAGTCTCCACCGCCGGAGCCTTCGGAGCCTCCGGCGAAGTCTCCTTCGCCGGTGTCTTGGGTGCCACCACTATCCCCGCCGGAGTTGTCGTTGCCGCCGCCGTAGTTGTCGTTGTAGTGATGACCACCGGTGAACTGGTCGTAAAGGTACATGCCGGCCATGGCGCCGAACATCCCGCCCATGAGTCCACCCATGAACCCCATGCCTCCGCCTCCGCCGCCGCCCCCACCGTATCCGCCGCCGTAGCCGTTGACGCCGCCGGTGAACATGCGGATGACGGCGACGACGAGCCAGATGCCGAGGATGACGACGCCCGCGATGCAGACCCAGCCGAGGATACTCATGCCGCCGGTCGATTTGCTTTCGTCCGATTTCAGTTTGGTGTCGGCCGGGACGCTCGTGTCTTTGAGTTCGTCGATGACGTAGCTCGTGGCTTCCAGCAAACCGGCATCACGAGTCTTTTTGGCGTCGTCGCCGGTTTGTTTCTGCGCCGCGGCCACGGCTTCGGAGAGCTTCCGTTCGAGACTGGACAAATTCGAATCCGTGAAATTGCGGTGCACATCGTTGGCTTTATCAGCGACTGCTTTCACGAAGTATTTTTCGCCTCGGATGTAAACGAGGACGAACACGCCTGTTTCACGTTGATCTTGGGCGATTTGACGAGCCCAGTCCCCAAAAAGCGGGTTGAGCTTCGCTTTATCGCCATTGGTTGCCCCGAAATCCGACTTCTTCGAATCGGGTACGGCATTCCGCGTCACCACCGTAAAGTGCGTGCGGGCCTTGAACGTTACTCCGTCGAACTTCGCCGTGGCAGTATCGATGCCACTGGCCGTGAAGACCTCGGCTTTGTCTTCGACCTTCATCACCCCGTCTTGGGGCGTGGCGCCGCTACCGACTTTAGCGGCTAGAGCCACAGGTGCGGACAGGCCCACAACCAATAGGGCCAGCCACGAAAAACGCATGATCTTACGCATCGCGAATGCTCCTCCGACGGTTGAAGGCTTATGGATCGAATCTGCTGACGTTTCCATA